>JBDUEH010000139.1:0-6174 GCA_040002555.1 Gemmatimonadales bacterium
CCAGTACCCATACAGTAGCGTCGCGATGATCACGACCTGCTGTTTGAGACTGGTCCTCAGCGTGAGAAGAGCGGCGCAGATGTAGACGATGCCGATGCGCGCGAGAACGCCCATGATCCTGACGTGTTCCGCACGGTAGATGATTTTGTCGAGCAAACTGGCGGTCGGTCCCGCGGCGGTGCCGTATTGATAGAACGGGAATGCCGCCATCAGGAAGCCGAGCAGGTAGATGATTGCCCCGCGCCGGACGACGTTCTTGATGAGGTCCGAATCAGAATCGCCGCGAGCTCGCCGTGCATTGAGCGATAGGTGGGTCGTGATGCCGACGATGAACAGGAAGAACGGGAATATCAGGTCGGTCGGTGTCCATCCGTTCCATTCCGCATGCTCTAGCGGTGGATAGATGGCGGCCCAAGTACCCGGATTGTTCACGAGGAGCATGCCCGCGACCGTCATACCGCGAAACACGTCCAGAGATATGAGTCGCTCCCGGCCCTGCGGGCGCGGAGCGACGGTCGATGCAACAGGAACCTCCTCGCGGACCGGAGCCTCGTAAACACTTCTATTGATTGGCGGCTGAACCGTTGTACTCATCTGTCGTCCTCCGTGATGACTTGAAGATTGCGCTCGTACTTGTGAGGGGCAAGTACGAGAGTGTAAGCGCCTACTTTTCTGTCTTGACGGCAAGCTCCGCCACACTTAGCTATGGCGCACGCTCGGTCGCCAAACGGCTATATGGTAGCGACCCCAAACTCTACATGAACTCGAGGTTGCCGATGTCTGCAAACCGGATACGAATGTTGTTCGTTCTGGCTCTGATGGCTTTTGCCATTCCCGCGGCCGCCCAGACAGGGTCGATAACGGGAAAGGTTACATCCGGCGGAAAGGCCGTCAGTGGTGTGACAGTGCAGGCAGTGTCCGGTCTGCGAACGGTAGCGGCTGCGCAGAGTGACGAGAACGGCGACTACCGCCTGACGAATTTGCAGCCAGGCTCGTACGCGGTTACGGCTCGGCTCATTGGTTATACCAAGGCGCGAAACGACAACGTTTCCGTCGGCTCGGGAGCAACTGCCACGTCCAACATCACGATAGCTTCGGCCCCCACACAGCTTAATGAAATAGTTACGACGGCATCGAAGCAGCCTGAAAAGGTCATCGATGCACCGGCAACCGTGACCGTCATTACTGCAGCGCAGGTTCAGGAGCGAGCGGCAGTCAACATCGCCGATCACGTCGTCGCCATTCCCGGAGTTGACGTTGCACGCGGCGGAATTGCCCGCTCAAATATCGTCGCTCGCGGATTCAACAACATCTTCTCCGGCGCGCTTCTGACGCTTACAGACAACCGGTTCGCATTCGTTCCGTCGTTGCGTGTCAACATCCCGTACCTCTCGCCAACGACCAACGAAGACATCGATCGAATCGAAGTCGTACTTGGACCGGCAGCCGCTCTTTATGGCCCGAATACGGCCAGCGGTGTGATGGCGGTAACTACGAAGTCACCTTTCACGTCACAGGGGACTACGCTGACAGTTGACGGCGGAAATCAGAACCTGGTTCGCGGCTCGTTCCGCACCGCGTGGGCTCCTACGCCGAAGTTCGGCTTCAAGGCGACTTACGATGTTTTCCACGCGAAGGAATGGGACTACTGCGGCGGGGGCGCGAGCTTCACGGACATGTCGAGCCCGTGTTACAAAGTGAATGACACTGTGGGTGAGCGGAAAGTCCGCAATAACGACGTAGACCGTCAGGGCGGAGAAATCCGCGCTGATTTCCGACCGACGCCGGCCAGCGAAATCATCGCTAACTACGGCCGCAGCATGGCCGGAAATGCAGTCGAGCCGACAGGCCTGGGTCCCGCTCAGGTGAAGGATTGGGTCTACCAGACCTATCAGCTTCGCGGTCGGTTCAAGCAGCTCTTTGGTCAGGTTTTCCTGAACACAAGCGACGCCGGAAAGACGTTCCTGCTCACCTCAGTTAAGCCAACCACGAGTTGCCCGGACACCGCAGACCGAGCCTGCATCATCGACAGGTCGTCGCAGCTCGCCGCGCAAGTTCAGGATGGATTCCAGCTCGGCGCGCGTCAGCACTTTCTGGTTGGATACGACTACATCCACACAATGCCGAAGACGGAAGGCACGATCAACGGACGCCACGAAGACAATGATGACATCACCGAAAACGGTGCCTACATCCACTCCGTTACGGACTTCACCGATCAGTTCCAGCTCACTGCAGCGGCGCGCGTAGACAAGCACAGCCGTCTCGAGAGCGCGGTTTTCTCGCCGCGTGTCGCCCTGGTCTTCAAACCGGTAGAGAATCAGAATTTCCGTCTCACGTACAACCGCGCTTTCTCGACGCCGAGCACGAACAATCTTTTCCTCGATCTCATCGCGCAAAGCAATGCGCCGCTCTTTAACGTTCGGGCATTTGGCGTGCCCAATGAGGGCCTTCACTTCAAACGGGACTGCGCCGCCGGCCTTGGTGGGCTTTGTATGCAGGCTTTTGCTCCGTTCGGCGGAACCGGAACGTTCTCGGCCGCCAACCCGTATCAGACATCGTTTACCGCGGCGAAAGCCGGGGTGATCGCAAGCTTAACGGCCAGCTTCCAAGCCGCCGGTTTGCCCGCACCCAATGCACAGGCTCAGGCAACCGCGGTCGCGAACTTCCTCGGCTCTCTCCAGCCGACGGCTGGACAGGTTGGGACGACGCTCGTCGTACCGGGGACGGGTACCGTGAAGCCGAGCCAGTTGTTGGATGTAAATCGTCTCAAACCGGAGATTCACAACACGTATGAAGCGGGCTATAAGGGCATCATCGCAAACCGGTTGCAAATATCGCTCGACGCGTGGAAAGAGAACCGAAAAAACTTCGTGGGACCTTTGACGCTTGAGACCCCGCTTGTGTTCATGAAGCGCGATACGCTGAATGCTTACCTCACCGCGCAACTTACTGGCTTCTTCCAGGCTGCCGGGTTACCCGCTGCCCAGGCCGGTGGGCAAGCAGCCCTAATAGCAGCGGGACTCTCCTGCTCATTGCCGGGAAACGATCGCACCGCGTGTACTGGAGCTGGCAGCGCGATCCCCGTTGGCGTCGTAACCTTCGACAACTCGTTAATCGGGACCGATGCAATCGTTACCTACAGGAATTTTGGCAGCCTCGACCTGTGGGGAAGCGATTTCGGTGCTGAATATCTGCTCGATGGAGGTTTTTCCTTGGCCGGAACGTATTCCTACGTCAACAAGAATCTGTTTTCGAAATCCGATGTGGGCGGAATATCCGATATCTCGTTGAATGCGCCTGCGAATAAACACAGCCTGACGGCGAAGTATCGAAACGAAACCACTGGCTGGAGCGGTGAGGTTCGCGAAAGGCACGTTGACGGGTTCAAGGCAGTTGGATTTTTCTCCGGTTCCATCCAGCCCTACACGTTGGTCGACGCCGGAATTTCGTACCGCCCGTCGAACCTCAACGGAGTGCTGCTCTCAGTGAACGGAACGAACCTCGCGAACAAGGTTCACCAGGAGTTCGCTCAGGGTGGGCTGATCGGAAGACTGATCATCACGAGACTTCAGGTCACTTTCTAGAATCGAAGCTTCTGTTGTGAACGGAGCGGTGCGCCTCGCGGCGTGCCGCTCCGTTTGCATTCACGGATACATTTAACGGATGAATATTCTGCTGGATCCGGCAGGGAAACCGGTGATCGGCCATCGTGGAAATCGCGCGTATGCGCCTGAAAACACCATGGAGTCGTTCAGGCAGGCGGTCGCGCTCGGGGCCGATGCGATCGAGTTCGATGTCAGGTTGTCAGCAGACGGAATTCCCGTCGTGCATCACGATCCATCCGTTGTGAGAACTACTGACGGGACCGGTGAAATCGCGCGAATGGACTATGTCTCGCTCAAAGGTCTCGATGCCGGTGCCAGCTTCACGCGCGACACCGGCAAGACTTATCCGTATCGCGGAGCCGGGCACCACATTCCGAAGTTCGAGGATGTCGTCGAGGCATTTCCGTCAACACCTTTTCTGATCGAGATCAAGGATCCTCTAGCTGCCACGGGAGTCAGGGAAATCATCGAGCGGCATAAAGCAGAATGGCGCTGCCTGATCGATTCGATGGACGCGGTAGCGGTGAGGCACTTCGAGGATTCGGCGATTGCCGTTGGAGCCGCGAGAGGCGATGTCGCAACTCTAATGAAGCAAGTTCTGTTACGCCGTCGCGTGCCTCCGATGAAATACAAAGCGCTCTGCGTCCCGCTTTCATACAACGGATTGCCGCTGCCCGTTCGAAGGTTCGCCAAGGTCGCCGCCGAACATGATTGTCGCGTTCATGTGTGGACTGTGAACGATCCCGCGACTGCTGTCTCGCTATGGAACGACGGGATCAATGGGATTATCTCGGATGATCCAGCTTTGATGCTCAGGGTCCGGGGAGCGTCGTATCCGTCGGCGTCGTTGCTCCGCGGGTAACGGCGGAACGGCGGAACACCATAACAGCTATCTGGGGAGAACGGCGGGAGACTACTGGGAGGACGGCGGGAGGCACTACGGAACAGATTTAAGGTGAAGAACGGAAACGACAGACTGGTGACATCATGATCGACGATTGGGCGCGGACTACACGCGGTCGATACGCCTGATTCCTTCCTTCAGGAATTTCGTGTTGAAGTTGAAGATCAAGCCCGTCTTGAGTCCGGCGATCTTCAGATAGGTTAGAAGTTGTGCGTCGTGAACTGGAAGAAGCTTCTCCACACTTTTCAGCTCGAGAATTACTGACCCGGACACAATGATGTCCGGTCGGAAGACGCGCTCAATTCGTATTGTCTTGTAACGGTACGGGACGTACGGCTCCCGCTCGAACGACAGCGAAGCATTTTCAAGCTCGTAGCACAGTGCGTCGTGATAGGCACTTTCGAGAAGTCCGGGGCCCATTACAGAGTGAACTTCCATCGCCGCCGCGATTATGAGCTCGCTCAGCTGTTCATTCTCAAACCGGGATGACCGCTGTTCCATAGTCCCAAAACTGCAGTTCCGCACTCCTGGGGTGTAAACCAATCCATTCCCGTAGTGCCGTTTTCTCCCGCCGTCCTCCCAGTAGTCTCCCGCAGTTCTCCACAGATAGCGGTTATGGCGTTCCGTGGTTCAGGACGCCCGCACCTTCGACGTAAGCGCCGCCCCCGGTGCTCCGAGCGCGCTCGTAGGGACTGACTCGCGTGCTAAAGTCTCCCCGTTGACGCGGACGACATACGCTTCCATCGCGAAGTACTCCGGGAGTCCCAAACGATCAACCGTCGCCGCGGTGTTCTTGTTTCTCTCCTCGACTCTCTGCCAGAATTCACGATCATCCTGGCCCGGGAAGGGAGCTCTGTCCTTCTGGCTTTGATGCTTGAAAATCGCCTGGATCTTGCAGCGCAACTCGTCCTCGGAGAGAGGCACGAGCACATCTGCCTCTCTCACGTCCCACTCCTGCCATGCGCCGCGATAGTACCAGATCTCGGGCTGATCGCCTGAGTATTGCGCCAGCGCTCCCTGCACGGTCTCGAGACACATCCGGTGCGTGCCATGTGGATCACTCAAGTCGCCAGCGACGAAAATGTGTGACGGACGACGTTCTTCGATCAACTCGAGCGTGATTGCAACGTCGCCGGGTCCGATCGGATCCTTGCGCGTCTTGCCGGTCTGATAGAACGGAAGGTTGAGGAACCGCGCCTGATCGCGCGTCATCCCGAACGTCTCGATTCCTGACACTGCTTCGGCTTCGCGAATCCCGCGCTTGATGGTCTGGACTTCTGGAATGTCCACCTGACCCGGCACTTTCGTCGCGAGAAAATCCTCGACCTTGTCGATCAGGTCGCGTGTCACCGTGTCGGTCTTTGCAAAGTCACGGTCGAATCGCCGCAGGAAATCCACATACCGCCGAACCTCGTGATCGAACACGGCGATGTTGCCGGATGTCTGGTAGGCGACAACGATGTCGTTGTGATTCTGGTGCAGCTTGTTCAGCATGCCGCCCATCGAGATCACGTCGTCATCAGGATGCGGCGAGAACACGATGATGTTCTTTTCAACCGGAAGCTTGCTGCGTCCGCGAACCTTGGAGATGAGCGCGTTGAACACATCTCCGTTCAGTGGACCGGCCTGCTGATATCTGGCGAGCAGCGAGCTGAGGTGATT
>JBDUEH010000140.1:0-6131 GCA_040002555.1 Gemmatimonadales bacterium
CGAACACGCGAAGGCGAGCTGGTCGATGACAAGCAGCGTCGTCGCGCAATCCTGCGGCGAGCGCGCGAGTTACGACATTCGCTTGATTCATTGTCAGCCCGGATATCGAACCTCGAACAAGCTGCGCAACGCTCAGATGCTTCGAGACATTCATCCGTTGCAAGCATCGCCGCGCTGAAAGCGACCGTCAATCAACTCACCGAAATGCGGGACCGGCAAATGGGCGAAATCGAACGGATGACGAAACAGTATGATTCGCTGACAGTAGTGAGCGCATCTCACGAGCACGAGGCGGCAACTTTCCACGCCGCCCTTGCCGAGGTTGTTGAGCAGCAGGAAAGCGTTTATGTCGCAATCGGAACCGCCAATGAGCTGACACGCCGCGGCATAGTCCGCAAACGCGGGGGCTTTATCGGGCTTGGAAGCACACTCGTTCCCGCTCTTCCGTTCAAGCCTGAATTGTTCCAGGCGAGGAGAATGAGCGGCGATACCGTGATTGTGTTCCCAGACTCATCAGGCGAGTATCGAGTACTGACCGGGCAAAATCCTCAGGCAGTCCGTAGCCATGCTCTTGGCCACCTCAAGGGCAGGCTGGTTATCGAAAATCCAAAACTGTTCTGGCGCGATTCTCGATTTCTTGTTGTGGTCAAGCGGTAGAGCGCCCCGCGCGGCCGACCTCGGCAACCCAACTATGCGATTTTATCCGCTCCTTCTGATTGTGGTCGCCTTTCCGGCGTCCGCTCAGACCACAGCGGGCAGCCAGTCCGTGAGTTCCGACTTCCAGCTGAAAAACAACGATGTCGTCGCTTTCCTTGGAGACAGTAATACGGAGTGGGGCAGTTACGCTCGCGACATGGAGAACTACACGCTCCTTCGTTTTCCCGAACGAAACATTCGCTTCATCAACGCCGGTTTTGACGGCGATATGGTCTCCAAGGCTTACTTCAGGCTCGACCGGGATGTGTTCAAAGAGGGAGCAACGGTCGCGATCGTGATGTTCGGGATCAACGACATCAGCTGGGGAAACTACAGCGGCCCCGAGTACCAAAGGGCATTTCTCGAGTACACGCGAAAGGTCATTGACGAGTGCCTTCGGCATCATGTGAGAGTGTACGTGGTATCGTACCCAATCACCGACCGCGCAATCGGCACGAAGGGCGCCGACAGATACAACCGGTTTGTCGGCGACCTCACGTCACAGGACACATCACTCCTCCAGCGTCTCGGCGACTCGGCGATGAAAATCGCGCGTGAGCGCCGCGCCGGGGCGATCGATGTCGAGAGGGAGATGAGAGCGTTGCGCAAGGCGTTTCCACCTGGAACGCGGCTTCACCAGGACGACGGGGTTCATCTCAACGAACTCGGGAACGAAATACTTGCCTACGCTCTGCTGAAGGGGCTGAATGCGCCGCCACTTGTGTCGTCGGTGTCGATTGATGCCGAACGGGGGAAAGCTGTTCAGGTGACAGGCGCAACGGTAAGCAACGTGACTAAACGTGGCGACACTATTCGCTTCACGCGCCTCGATCGGGGCCTGCCGCTCACGTTCTGGACACCACTCGATTCTTCCGGTGTTTCCGTGGAGAAGTTGTTCGCTCCGATCAACGGGTATTTCGTGACCTTTGCCGGCTTGAATCCGCAGGCTCGATACGAGCTTGGCGCTGACGGAATTACACTCTCCCCCCAGTGTGGTTTCGATGGGTCGAGATTGAGTGAGCCGCTCAACCTCGCCGCCCTCCAGTCGGATCGCTGGCTTCAGCGCGGGCCGTGGGCCCAGCAATCCATGGCGCTTGGAAGACTGACGGAATCAAAGGCCGATCTTTATCGTGCGCTGGTTTATCGAGCGAGAACGGAGGAAGCTGGCAGTAACTGGATTCTGATGACGCGACTAGGGATGTCGGCGGTAACATCCATTTCCGCGGTGCAGCGATCCATCGCGAAGCCGGTTCCTTATCACTTCACCCTCCGTCCACTTTCATCAGACTCGGCCTCCAGGTGCACTACTCGCGGCACGCGGTAGTAACGCAACCAGAGCGAGATTGGTTCGTGATGTGACGAAGATGATTTCGCGAGCAGAAGCGGGCCGTCAGCAGCTCTGTCCTGCCAGGAACCAACACCGCGTAAACGTAGACGTCTTAAAGAAGTTAAGAAGCAACGTCCCCACCTTTGCGCGGCCGAGCTGTGACGGATGCGTTCCATCAGGCCCGAAATCATCACGCACCCAGATTAATCCGTCAGAGCGAGCCGTCGTCCCATTCGCCCACGCATACGGGCCCCACGCGATCCAGGGTGCACTACCGTAATCAAGATTTCCCGCCCGCATGTCAATAATCCTGCCAGTCTGTGCCTGATCGATCTGCGCCTGAACGAGCCACTTCACGGCAAATCCGGTCTCGTACGCAAATGGCTCGGGGTTCAGGCGGCCGGTGGAATAACCGCCATAGGTGCGCGTGCCGAGGAATACCTGGCGAAGGTTCGGATAGTGCACACGCATCGCGCGAACGATGTCACCGAGTCGCGTCTCGAGGACGTACGCGTCGGCCGCGGCATCTGGAAGCGAAACGGTCGGATTCGCATCGGCTTCCTTCAACCAGACCACCTGAACTTGCTTTTCCGTTACGCCGAACTGCGCCAGTCTCTGGTCGCGGACGACGTTGTAAGTCTGCGCCGTTGAAGAGTTCCAGTCCGATGCATCCTCGCCACCCTGCGCTCCGTTCACGATCACTAGATTCGAATGGTTTACAGCGACATCCGACGCGGCGTCGCCCATGAACGTTTCGGGAAAGCAACTGGTCGTTCCATTCACTGCGCAGAACTCCTGCGATGTGTTCGACATTCCGATCGATAGCAGAACGATCTTTCCGTTTGCACTCGGGCTGCCGCTCGCATCGAGCGGGCGGATTAGAGTTGCTCTTCGCGTGCCCTCTACCGCATGTGCCGACGGCTCAAAGTCACTCCCGTTTGGGTACAACCCGCCACGGAGGCCGAGGTAGTTGCCGGAGGTCAGATCAGTGAGTGCGACCTTGATGCTGTCAGTCGCGGTCGTTACACCGCTGGGGTCGGTTGTCGCGCCGTTGCTGCATGCGAGCAGGCCATAAAGCAGGAAAGCGGAAAACGCACCAACTATAATTTTCGACAACTGATCCTCGAGGCGGTTCTGGCTTAATGGGATGACGATCGTCACATGAAAATGTTAAGGGATTGAGGGCCGAAGAGAAAGCTCAACATTTTGTTTTAACGGGAATAGTTCTCGCAGGACAGCAATAATCGGCGTTCCGACAGTTCGAAGCGTCGGATAGCTGTACATTTTACATCTGAATGACTCTACAGGAGCCTGTAAACCTCGCTTGCGCAGCAAATCTCGTGTACGCGATACCTCTCACCGTCATGTTGCGTTCCGCCGTTGACTCGCTGTCGCCGGATCGTGAGGTCGTCGCATGGATAGTCGATGACGGACTTGGGCCGTCAAACCGGGAACGCATCGAGGAATCAACTGCAGGCGCGCGCCAGAATCGAATGGCTCGCACCTGCGCGAACGACTCTGAGTGGCCTTCCCTTGTGGGGAAGAATGCCGGTCATCACGTACGACAAACTGACAATCGCCGAACTTTTACCGGAACACCTGTGCAAGGCGATATGGCTCGATTGCGACATGCTCGTTCTGGCAGACCTTGCCGAACTATGGTTGGTTCCGATGGATGGATCGCAACTTCTCGCGGTACCTGACACACTGGTTCCAACCGTTGCGTCGCGATTCGGAATTAACGCATTCGCTGACGTAGGTCTCGAAGGGTCGTCGCCATACTTCAACGCAGGAATGATGGTCTTCGACCCTCAGGAATGGAGAAATTCCCACGTGGCATCCTTCGCGGTGGAATATCTGAAAGAAAGAGAGTCGCTCGAGTCGCTCGCTCGCGATCTGGGCATCACCGCAAATGTTGAGTTCCTTGGCTGGCTCGAGCCAGAGATGATTGAGCGCGAGTTGTCATCAGCGTGGGCGCTCGCCGCTCCATCGCTCTGGCCTGAGCCGCTGGGACTTGTCGCGCTTGAAGCCGTTGCGAGAAGGGTTCCAGTTCTTGCCAGTGCTGTCGGCGGATTTTCTGAATCATTGGAAGAGGGTGTAACTGGCATTCTCGTGCCTAACGGCGATGTGATCGCCCTTGCCGATGGACTTCGTGCGTTGATAGGCGGTCGAGCGTTTCCGGACGGGGTTTCGGAAGATGCGGCGCGGCCTGTCATAGAACGGCACGACATTGGCAGACACATCAAGCGAATGGAATCCATATTCGAAGATGTCGTAGATTCGAAACAATACGTTGTCCTGGTCGATAAAAACGATCAGACCCTGGGGGCCGAAGAAAAGCTTCTCGCTCACGAGAAAGGACTCCGTCATCGCGCGGTGTCGGTCTTCATCCTTGACCGTTCAAACAGACTGCTGATGCAACGGCGGGCTTTGAGCAAGTATCACTCGCCCGGCCTCTGGTCGAATACGTGCTGCGGACACCCTGAAGTGGGAGAGTCGCCGCTCGACGCTGCGAAGCGGCGTCTTGCTCAGGAGATGAACATCACCTGCGATCTGGAGCGACTAGGCGGCTTCATGTACCGCGCGGACGTCGGCGACGACCTCATCGAGCACGAGTACGACCA
The DNA here is from genome assembly GCA_040002555.1 of Gemmatimonadales bacterium. Taxonomy (GTDB): domain Bacteria; phylum Gemmatimonadota; class Gemmatimonadetes; order Gemmatimonadales; family Gemmatimonadaceae; genus UBA4720. Next base: position 4,648 of record JBDUEH010000140.1, read on the forward strand.
CGTCTTCCTCGGCTACTACGACCGCGATCCGGAAGTTGCGAGCGAAGAAGTCGAGTCGTTCGCGTGGGTGACGCTCGTCGATCTCACGAGTGACATGAAGACGAAGCCCGACCGATATACGAAATGGTTCCCTGAGGCGCTTTCCTATCTCACGTCTCAGGGATACTGGGTCGCAACCGTGTAAGACACACGATCTAGCTCCAACCCCCGAATAGCACGATTCGGGGGTTTGGCAACGTTTGCTGGCGCAGGGAGTTACCCTACCCCACATTGTGCGCACCAAAGAAGTCGCCGCGCGTCCCTCATCCCGACTCGGGGAGACTCAAATGACCGGAGTCGTCTTGCTGTGGCTTCCGATTCCGGGGTCGGCATTTCTTGTCTCCGTCGCCAATTCCGGCATTCACGTGATGAGCCCGTGGCACAAGCGCCAAATGATCTCCAGCGCGGTTAGTTCGTGACCGAAGCCCTGGAAAGACTAACCGCAGCACTCGCTGACAAATACACGATCGAACGCGAGCTCGGGCAGGGCGGAATGGCGACGGTCTACCTCGCGGAAGATCTTCGTCATCATCGCAAGGTCGCAGTCAAAGTCGTCCACCCGGAGCTCGCGGCAGTTCTGGGCGCCGAGCGATTTCTTTCGGAAATTCACGTCACAGCCGGACTGCAACACCCGCACATTCTCCCACTGTTCGACTCGGGACAGGCAGACGGGCAGCTCTACTATGTAATGCCCTTCGTTGACGGAGAATCACTCCGCGAGCGATTGCATCGCGAGCGTCAGCTTCCAATCGATGAATCACTTCGCCTCGCGCGCGAAGTGGCGAGCGCTCTCGATTACGCGCATCGCAAGGGGGTGATCCACCGCGACATCAAGCCAGAGAACATTCTCGTGCATGATGGACAGGCGGTCGTCGCCGATTTCGGGATTGCACTCGCGGTTACGAATGCGGGCGGCGGACGCATGACGCAGACGGGGTTGTCGCTCGGAACTCCTCAATACATGAGTCCGGAGCAGGCAACAGGCGAGCGCGATATCGATGCGCGAAGTGATGTCTACTCACTCGGCGCCGTGACCTACGAGATGCTCACCGGCGTTGCACCATTCACAGGGCCGACAGCGCAGGCAATTGTTGCAAAGGTCATAACGACGGACCCTGCAGGCCTCGTCGTTCAAAGAAAGAACATTCCGGATCACGTCGAGGCAGCAGTTCTCAAGGCGCTCGAGAAAATGCCGGCAGACCGTTTTCCGTCAGCGGCCGAGTATTCGCGGGCACTGGGGGATGCGTCGTTGCAGACAGCGAGGGTGCCGCATCGAGGTTCTGGGGCAACGAGCGCAAATGTCCAAACGTGGAAGAAGACAGCGTATGTCGCTGGCGGAATTGCAGTCGTCCTCGCTGGACTTCTCGGATGGAAAGTCACCCGGCCCCAGCATCCTCTGCCAGTGAGCAGATACAGCATTTTTCTCGAAGGCAACAACCTCAGTA
>JBDUEH010000141.1:0-6126 GCA_040002555.1 Gemmatimonadales bacterium
ATCCGTAGTCAACAAGTGTCAGCTTGCGGGCACGATCTCCGTTGAACATTCCGCCGATCTGAGGAAGCGTGACGTGCGCTTCGTCGATGACGACGAGAAAGTCTTCCGGGAAATAGTCGAACAGACAAGCCGGCCGTTCGCCCGCTTCGCGTCCAGACAGATGACGCGAGTAATTCTCGATGCCCGCGCACGTCCCGATCTCGAGCATCATCTCGATATCAAAATTCGTACGCGACTCCAGTCTCTGCGCCTCGAGAAGCTTGTTGGTGGCACGAAGCTCGGTGAGTCGCTCCAGGAGCTCCGCGCGAATGAGCTCGACGGCGCGCTGAATTGTCGGACGCGAAGTGACGAAGTGCTTCGCCGGATAGATCGCGGCCTTCGCCAGATCCGCGATAACTTCACCGGTGAGCGGATTGATTTTGGAGATCCTCTCGATCTCATCGCCCCACATCTCGACGCGCACTCCCTGCTCCTCGTACGCCGGAAGAATCTCGACTGTATCCCCGCGCACACGAAACGTCGCGCGATCGAACATCACGTCGTTGCGCGAATACTGGATCTTAACCAGCGAGCGCAATATCTCATCGCGCGCGATGTGCTGACCACGCGTGAGCGTCACCATCTGCTCGCGATAAGCGCGCGGATCGCCAAGTCCGTAGATCGCCGAAACCGTTGCGACGATGATGACATCTTCCCTTTCCATCAGGCTGGATGTCGCGCGCAATCTTAACCGATCGATGTCCTCATTGATCGAAGCGTCTTTCTCGATGTACGTGTCGGTTGTCGGAACGTACGCTTCCGGCTGGTAGTAGTCGTAATACGAGATGAAGTACTCGACTGCATTGTTCGGGAAGAAGCTCTTGATCTCGCCATAGAGCTGTGCCGCGAGCGTCTTGTTGTGCGACAGCACGAGGGTCGGCTTGCCGTAGTTCCTGATGACGTTTGCAATCGTCATCGTTTTGCCCGAGCCGGTTACGCCGAGGAGCGTCTGAAATCGATCTCCGCGTTCGAGTCCCACCGTTAGCTCGGCTATGGCCTTGGGCTGGTCGCCGGCAGGTTGGAATGGGGCTTGGAGATTGAATTCGGCATTTGGCACCCTGTAATATAACGAGTTATCGGCATTTATTCGGGCTGCCGTTCCGTCCTGATTATTTGTCCCCTTCGAGACGGTCGTCGGCGCTTGTACCCTGACCGTCGCCGCGTCGCGCGGTCTCGCATTCGTTCTTGACGTGCCGTCGCCAGTTGAAGGCGCTCGCGCACGCTCCCCGGCTCCGGTCAGGGCACAAGCACCTCCTCCCTGAACGCTGTGGAAAACCGGAGGGATCGCGTCGAAGGGGCCCGCCACCAGTCAAAAAAAAGTTATCAGTACGGAACTACGGGGGCGAATCGTAGTTAGGCGAAGGGATGATTGGGGAGGGGGAGGAGGTGCTCATGCCCTGACGGGAGCCGCAGCGCGTGCGCGAGCACCAGAAACTCACGGCGACATCTGAAGAGCGAATGCGAGACCGCGCGATGCGGCGATGGTCGGGGCATGAGCGCCGACGACCTAAGAGAGAAGTTCCTGCTCCACCCGCAGTCAGAAGCCGAGCTAGTTATCGCTAGCGAGCCTTTCTTTTCTGGTGACTTCGGTTACGCCCTTCACGCGCCGAGCCGCTTTAAGAACCCGCTGAAGATGAGCAAGGTTTTCGACTTCGACCGCGAGCGCCCCAGTCACGTGGCCATCTGACGACGCCAACTCAAACGACCGAATGTCCGTATCGGTCGCCGAAACCGCAGCGGCAAGGTCGGCGTAGAGAGCGCGCCGATCGGTCGCCTCGAGCACCAATCTCACCATGAAGCGCTCCCCTTCCAACTCCTTCCAGTCGATATCGAGGCGGCGCTCCGGCTCCAGATCGAGCATCAGCAGATTTGGACAATCCGCTCTGTGGATGCTCACGCCGCGGCCACGTGTGACATAGCCCACTACTGGATCTCCAGGCACCGGCTGGCAGCATTGCGCGTACCTCACCATCAAGCCATCGACGCCCTGGATGCGCACTCCCTTCGGGCTACCGCGCATCTTGTCCACAAGCCAATCCAGTGGGCCCGTCTTCACGGGTATCTGCGGAGTTTCCGTCTCAGGATACAAATGCTTCATCACCTGCATCACACCGATGTCACCCTGGCCAATCGACGCGATCAGGTGATTCATGTCATTCAATCCCATCGCCTCGGCCGCAAGCTTTAGCTGCGCGTCATCAGGCTTTGCGAGCCGCCGACGTTTCACCTCTCGCATCAGTATCTCGCGACCGAGCTTGCCGGACGTCGTCTGCTCTTCGATGCGAAGGCGCTGACGGATCTTGTGACGCGCCCGTCCCGTCCTCACGTGCTGGAGCCAGTCGCGACTCGGCCGAGCCGTCGGCGACGTCATGATCTCTACGGTGTCCGAGTTCTTTAACTCACGCGCCAGCGTCGCCTGACGGCCGTTGATTCTCGATCCGACTGCATGAAGCCCAACTTCGGTGTGAACTGCGAAAGCGAAGTCGATCGACGTGGCGCCTTTCGGCAACTGAATTACGTCACCGGTCGGGGTGAAGACAAAGATTTCGTCCTGATAAAGATCGAGCTTCAGGAACTCGAGAAATTCATCCGGCGTTTTGGCGTCGAGCTGAAGCTCCAGAACCTGCCGGAACCAATGAAGCGCGCGATCGAGCTCATCGGCGCTCTTCGCGTTCTCCTTGAATCGCCAATGGGCAGCGATTCCATACTCGGCCGTGCGATGCATCTCGCGCGTGCGTATCTGAATCTCGAAGAGCTGCTTGTTGGTGCCGAAGATCGTCGTGTGAAGCGATTGGTATCCGTTCGACTTAGGCTGTCCGACGTAATCCTTGATGCGCTCCTGAAGTGGCGTGTAGCTCTCGTGAATGACCCCCAGCGCGTGATAACAGTCGGGCACACTGTCAACCAGAACGCGGATGGCCATGAGATCGTAAATCTCTTCGTACGGCTTGTCCCACTTCGTCATCTTCTTGTAGATCGACCACAGGTGCTTTGGGCGGCCGGTGACATCTACGTTTGGAATTCCCGCCTTGGTCAGCAGTTCCTGAAGTGGCTCGCTCAGCGATGAGATCGCTGATTCGCGCTCTCCGCGCCTCTGGGAAACGAGCTTTGCCAGCGACTTGTACTCTTTCGTTTCGAGATGTTTGAATGCGAGGTCTTCGAGCTCCCAGCGGATTCTCGCCATTCCGAAACGGTGTGCCAGCGGAGAGTAGAGATCGCGTGTCTCCTGTGCAATTCGCTTCCGCTTCTCAACATCCAGGTGGTCGAGCGTCCGCATGTTGTGGAGACGGTCGGCCAGCTTGATCAGTATGACTCGCGCATCCTTGGCGATCGAGAGAAGAAGCTTTCGGTAATTCTCGACCTGCCTTTCCTGAGACGAGTTCAGCGGCAGGTGGCCAATTTTCGTCAGACCGTCGACGATCTCGGCTATCTCTTTTCCGAACTGCGCTTCGATATCGGGGACAGTGACGCTGGTGTCCTCGACAACATCGTGAATCAGTCCGCTTGCGACGGTTACGGTATCGAGCTGGAGATCGGCCAGGATGCGCGCGACCTCCACGCAATGCGACACGTAGTTTTCACCGGACAGGCGTTTCTGTCCAACGTGCGCACGCTCGCTGAAGCGGTAGGCGCGCATGAGTATCTCATGATCGAGACGCTCAGGCAGCGGCTCACCGTTGTCGTTCCAGCCAGGTATGACGGCGTGCGATTCTACAGCGGTCAAAGCAGTCCTGCCTCCGCAAAGCTCAGATAGCGCCCTCTTCCAATTATAATGTGGTCGTGTACCGGTATGTCGAGTACCCTGCCCGCCTGCACGAGTTGCTCTGTCGTTATGCGGTCGTCGGGCGAGGGGGTTGGATCGCCGCTCGGGTGATTGTGGATGAGAATTATCGCTGCCGCATTCTCCGCAATCGCTTCGCGGAAGACTTCGCGAGGATGCACCAGCGACGAGTTCAATAAACCGCGTGTAATAGTTATGTCGCGCTCCAACCTATGCTGGGAGTCGAGGACGGCGACGTGAAATTCCTCCACCGGTAGATCCTGGAGCCGATGGCCGAAAATCTCATGTACGTCCCGTGGTCCGCGGACAGGTATTCCGTCTTCGCGGTCCTCGGCCGACATCCGACGGCCAAGCTCGAGCGCGGCGTGAATCGTGACAGCCTTCGCGTTTCCGACACCTTCGAGCGAAGTCAACGCGGCGACTGGTTGTGACGAAAGCCGCCTCAAGGAGCCGCGCGAGCTGGCCAGAATCTCGTGGCCGATCTGCATGGCAGAGTGCCCCTCCGATCCGCTTCCGAGTAGGATCGCCAGTAACTCCGAAGAACTGAGCGCCCGCGCGCCGTGTGACTTGAGTCTCTCTCTAGGCCGTTCGGTGCTGGGAAGTTCGCGTAAAACTGAAACCGCCATTTCGTGCTCCTTTTCTTTGAGCACGACTCTTAGCAATCTTTCACATTACTGGCTCATCCTCCCGATGCAGCTACAACGGAAAAGCGTCACTGCGAAAACGTCACTGCGGATTTTGCCGCTGAGGGCGCAGGGGTTTAACGGAGGTTCGCTGAGGAACGTCCTCCGCAGATCCGCCGGTCCGATAGGTCTCAAATCGCCGGTTGATGCCTTTTTTGGGGTGACTACGGAACTACGTCCGGGCGGAACGACGCTACAAGGGGTGACCAATCGAGTTTCGACTGATCACCCCAATTTCCCTTGCGTCGTTCTCAGAGAATCTCCATTTCCCTCTGTGACCTCAGCGGTAAAATCCGCGCTTGACGCAGTTCTGCCGTTACGCAGTGACCCCATGGCACTTCTTGAACTTCTTTCCTGACCCACAAGGACACGGATCATTGCGACCCACATTTTCCCAGTCACCTGAAGCCGTGAAATTCTGCTGAGCATTCAACGACTTAACTCGACCTGCCCCAGTGATAGTCGGCTCAGATCGCGCGGTTGTTTTTTTCGTCGCAGGCTGCTCGGAAGGGCCAATGTCGAGGACAGCATTCTCACCATTTGACTGGGCCTCATCTGACGCGACGACATCCTCCAGGACGCCCATCGCGTTGAAGCGCTTAGTTGGACCGCGACCATTGCTCGCTTCCTGCTGCACCGTCTCACGATACTCCGGCGGCGGCTCGAAGCTTATCTGCGCCCGCAGAAATCTTTCCGTGAAGGTGTGATAGATGTCGTTCATCAGATCCACGAACATCGTATACGCTTCGTGCTTGTACTCGATGAGCGGATCCTTCTGGCCCCACGACCGATAGTGGATCGCGTTTCTCAGCTGATCGAGATCGTAGAGATGATCCTTCCACTTCTCATCGAGAACATTGAGCATAACGAGCGAAAGCAGCTGACCCGAAAATTCCGCGAGGCTTTCGAGCTTGTCGTCGAATGCCTTTCGCGCCGCATCGACTGCGTCTTCCTGAGCTGCGTCCAGTGAAACCGGCTTATCGGCTTCTTCTTCAAACGCCGGGACACTGAGCAGGTAATGCATCAACAAGTCCTGACGCAGCAGACCGAAGTCCCAGTCCTCTTCCTTGTCGAACACGGCAAGGGTGTTCTCGACTCGGCGACTGACTCCCTTCTCGATCATCTTCACCGATTCGCCACGAAGCTCCTCACCACCATCGAGAGCGAACGAGCGTAAAGAGTAAATCACTTCCCGCTGCTGGTTCATCACATCGTCGTATTCGAGCAGCCGTTTTCTCGACTGGAAGTTCTGAAGCTCCACTCGCTTCTGAGCCTGCTCGATGGAGCGTGTGATAAGAGAGTGCGTCAGCATCTCGCCCTCTTCCGCGCCCATCCTGTCCATCAGCTTCGCGATGCGATCGCTGCCGAAAAGGCGCATGAGATCGTCTTCCAGCGACAGGAAGAACTGAGATGCGCCAGGATCTCCCTGACGACCAGCACGACCACGAAGCTGGCGATCGATACGACGCGATTCGTGCCGCTCGGATCCAATGATGTGCAATCCACCAAGCTCCGTCACGTCAACCAGGTTGTTCTCCGGATCCTTTACCTGAGACGGCTTGGACACCGTGACGCCTTCGCCGAGTTTGATGTCGGTTCCGCGGCCGGCCATGTTGGTCGCGA
>JBDUEH010000142.1:0-6098 GCA_040002555.1 Gemmatimonadales bacterium
TGGCTCAGACCTTGTGGTAGACGATCCTCGCTGCCTCGGCACGATCGCCTGCCTGATAGATCTCGAAATCCGAGAAGAACGCCGGCGCCTCTACGAGAAGAATACGCAGCATCGAGACGGCGCAGCGCCGTATCTCGAATTCTGCGCCCTCGCTCGACCTCAGCTCCAGCATCGTTCTCCAGGCACGAGCATTCGCAGTGACCACGATTTTCGTTTCAGTGGAGTTGGGAAGAACACCGCGAGCCGCCTCACGAGCCATCTTCCGGCGGTGAACCTTGTCACCGACCCAGGCGTATCGCGTCATCAGCGATTCCACTAGACCCACATACGCCTGCTGCGCAACTTCCACCTGCTCTTTCCATGCTTTCTCCAGCGCTTCGTCACCGATGATCGCGGGCGGCATCACGAAGTTCGCAGTGGACTCGTCTACATAGCGCTGCGATAGCTGAGAGTAGGCGAAGCCGGCGCGATGGCGAACGAGCTCGTGGGTCAACGAGCGACTAACCCCTTCGAGCAGGAGCGAATAATTCGCATGCTCCAGGACACTGCCGTGCCCCTGCTTCTTGATGTTCTCGAGATACTCCCGCGTATCACGCTTCGCCGGATTCTTCTGGCTCATGTAGCAGAGTCGTCCCGCAAATTCTGCTAACCTTTCGCCGTCGGTGCTTTCACCGAGCCACGCGACAGGAAGGTGATCGGGCTCCGCGAACGCGGGACGGGATAGAACGGTGATGCGCGGCTCGAGAAAAATCACGTCTTGGAGTCGAAAGAAGTCGTTGAGTGGGGCGGAGCGACTAAGCTACTTCTGACCGGCGACTGGTACCAGCGAAAGTCGCAGCTCCGAGTACACCCGGTTGTCGGTAACGAGATCGAGAGCTCGTCTAGCGTCGTCAGGAAGGGGAGCGAGACCGGGATCGTACTTGATGTCGCCAAGCGGTTTCTGGTTTTCGACTGGCACCTTCACCCCAGGATTGAGGATGCCCTTCGGGTCGAAAGCATTCTTCACGAGCGCGAAGAGCTCCCTCGCCTCCGCACTCCACACCCGGTCCATGAGAGGTGTCCGAAGACGACCATCGCCGTGCTCACCCGTGAGGGTGCCGTGCAGGCTCGCAGTCAGCTCGACGACATCGTCGAGCAAACCCAGAACGGTGTTCCGCCAGTCGGGCTTGCTGACGTCGATGAGAGGATTCACGTGCATGTGCGCGTCGCCGGCGTGTCCGAAGATCACTCCGCGCACGCCGTGCTTGTCGAGCGCCGCCCGTACTCCGCGCACGTAGCGAGCGAGGTGCTCAGGCGGCACAGCTCCGTCCTCGATGAACTGCATCGACTTGAGCGCGGGATCCAACTTGTTGAGAATCGGGCTCGCAGCGTGGCGAAGCTCCCATATCTCGTGCTGATCGGCGGGTCCGGAGGCGAGCCTCACCGCGGTCGCTCCTGATTCTTCGAACGACTGAGCGAGCTCGGACGCGGAGAGATTTGCGGCCTGTACGGTGTCGCCCTCAACTTCAGCCAGAAGAACGGCCTCGGTCTCCGGAGGAATCGAATCGAGCACAGATACCGGCGAATGAGCCCCGCCCATCGCTGCAACATCGAGGAATGTTCGATCGAGCAGCTCGCAGGCGACCGCTCCCGAGGCGCGGGCAGCTCCAGCAGCGGTCACGGCATCCTCGAGCGATGAGAATGCTCCAAGGATACCAGTCGTTGCTGGAGCAGCATCGATCAATGCGAGCTTCACTCCAACGATCAAGCCGAGCGTCCCCTCGCTTCCAACCAACAAATCCACCAGCTCGCCGCTTTCGGCGAATCGGTGAACTCCGTATCCTGAAGAATCCTTCGCGATGCCTGGATGCGACGCGTCGAGTCGCATTCCTTCCGAGAGGAGTCGCTCGCTCGCGTGGTCGATAAATCTTTCGACGGCTGGGCATCCCTCGGGCAGCGATTGTCCTCTCTCCACCACTCCTCGCGAGCCATCATCGAAAACGCAGTCGAGAGCCATTACCCATCGCCGGGTAGATCCGAATCCGAGAGTGTGAGCGCCGGCCGCATTCGTCGAGACCATGCCGCCGACTGTGCAGTAGTTACCGCTCGACGGATCTACAGGAAATCTCAGGCCCATCGACTCGGCTGCAGCATTCACTTCGCCCCGAATCGCCCCGGGCCCAACCCAAACAGTTTTATGATCGGCATCGATCTCTCCGATCTGATTCATTCGACTGAGATCTACGATCACTCCTGGACCGACCGCACCTCCGCCCATGCTCGTCCCCGATCCGCGCGGGACGATCGACAACGAGCTTTCGTTCGCCCATTTCACCAAAGTTGCAACGTCGTCTGCATCGACTGGAACGGCAACCGCCGCTGGAACGATGCGCGCGATACCAGCTGCCTCGGAGTAAACCGCTCGCGCCGATGGATCAGCGCGATAGACCCCGCGAAACCCCGGAGGTGGAAAATGACACTGACCCGCGGCGCGATCGCTCACAACCCGAGTTCGCTCACCTTCGGCGGATCCTCGGAATAGTCGTAGAATCCCTTTCCTGATTTTCTTCCAAACATTCCGGCCATCACCATTCGCTTGAGCAGTGGCGGCGGCGCATAACGCTTCTCCCGGTACTCGTCGAACATGATCTCCGCGATTTTATATGTCGTGTCGAGTCCGACGAAATCGAGAAGCGTGAACGGACCCATCGGGTAGCCCGCGCCGAGCTGCATTCCCTTGTCGATGTCTTCGACGCTCGCGACGTTGCTCTCGAGAGCGTTGATCGCGTCGATCATGTACGGAACGAGAAGGAGATTCACGACGAAACCGGAATTGTCCTTCGCGCGAATCGGTTCCTTTCCCAGACGCTTCACGAAATCGTAGGCCGAATTCGCCGTCTCGTCGCTCGTGGTGATTGTCTTAACCACTTCCACGAGCTTCATCAGGGGAACAGGGTTGAAAAAATGCAATCCGAGCATTTTCTCCGGACGTCCGCACGCAGCGGCCATCGCGGCAATCGTCAGGCTGGACGTGTTCGACGCGAAGATCGTACCCGTCGGACAAACCGCATTCAAATCCTTCCACAGACCATTCTTCAGCTCGAGATCTTCAACGACAGCTTCGATCACTATGTCGCAGACGGCCATCTTTGCGACATCGGTCGTGAAGGTGAGATTGCCGAGCGTTATGTCGCGCTGGCTTTCGGTGACCTTCCCTCGCTCGATGCCCTTGTTTAGCATCTTTGTTATTCCGACTCGAGATTTGTCACCGAGTGGCTCCGAAATCTCTCGGACGATTGTGGGAAACCCGGCCGCGGCTGAGACCTGTGCGATGCCACTTCCCATCAGTCCGCCGCCAAGCACGCCAACAGTTTCAATCTGCTTCACTTGATTCTCCGGTTTGACCCGAATTCGAGGCGGTCGAGCGCCTGTTCGAGTGAGAGCTGCGCGCGCATCACGAGCTGTCTGTGGCCTTTGCCGACCTGATATCCGGCGGTGGCTCCGAGCAGCGTCGGTACTGCCGCGACGCCCCCAACGAGCATGAATGCCTCGGGCGCAGCGATGAGTGTCCCCAACGTAGCGATTACTCCGCTGCCGAGAATTCCAACAATCAAGGTTGCGGCGCCGGCGCGAACCCGAGCAGCACGCGCGTGCGACACGTCCGCGTCAAGTCGAATGAGCACGCGCTCGGCGTCAACGGGAATGATCGTCGCCGCAACCTGGCTGGCACGCGTGAGATGATAACCGCGTCCGCCGATATTCAATCCGCGCTGGAGCTGCCCGAGCATTCCAGGCTTTGGCTCCCATAAAACACGATCGGGAAAACGGCGCTGAAGCGTGAGACATTCATCGCGCTGCATGTGGTTATCAATTGCCGCGAGCACTTCAGCCGGTGTCCCGCGGACGACTCGTGAAGCCGTTGCGACCCCCGGACCCGTAATGCCGGCGACGAATCCCTTTTCCTCTATGACACTGATTCGAGAGCGTTCCTCAGCGAGCGCTTGAGTCAATGTATTCGGGCTGATTCCCGCTTCCTTCCCGATATCCATCAGCTCGGCTTCGGTGAGCAGTCCGCTCGAGTCAGTGGCGGACGAAGTCGCCTGCAACTCGGCCGCGCGCGCAAGAACGCGCTCAATGGCAGAGCGATCTAACGGAGCAGTCTTTGAGGGAAGGTTCGACTTGTCGTCCGGCATGGTGCGAAAAATAAGCGACCTTCCCGCGTCCCCGCTGATCTAAAGTGATCGCTACCTACTTGGGGCACGGATTTGACCGATGCAACGGATCAGAGACAGAACTACTCGTACTACTCTGGAGGCAGTTTTGCCTTGTTTTTTTGGGAACGACGCAGAGACGGAATGACCACACCCAATTTTCTTCCGTCTTCCGCCCCTGATCCGTTGGATCCGTCAAATCCGTGCCCCATACGCTGTACCCGATTTAGCTCGACGGATGCGGACGAATCTCAAATCCCCCCGAGGACAACCTCGATCTGCCGAGTGATCGCGTCGCGAATGCCGTCCGGCAATGGGAACGCCAGCGCCAGAGAAGCAGTCGCATTCGACCCAATCGGTTTATTCGACGATCGCAGGTAGTACCTCGCGTAGCCATCTACGAGGTCGGGCGAGACTTTTTGCAGGAGTATCGCTCCCGCTCTCACCGATCCGGCGGAGATGTAGCGATCGGCTAATCCCATGCGCTGGTCGGTCGGCGTAACGTTGTCTCTCACCGCGATGCTCACGATGTTGCCTGACAATTCGTGCGCGACGACATAGATCGCTTCGATCGCATCAGAGAGCCGGGTCGGAAAAGTCACGACCGACGTGTTCTGGGTTTTCCCCGTCGACAGTGTTCTTCCTTCGCCGTCCAGCGGCATCGACAGGACAATCTCACCCGACCGCTGCGACGTGTTGTTCAGGAATCGTTGAAGGCGCGGGCGGTAAGTGTTCTGCCAGAGATTGTTGACCTGCGTGACGACGTCTCCGCGCTCTCCCATCTGCTGGTTGTAATAATTCCGGTAGAAACGCGCGTCTTCGTCGCGGACCGACTGAACGAACAGCCGAAGCCAGTCGCGATCCGGTTGCGTGGGGAAGTATCCAGTCAGAATCTGAATGGTCTCCGCTGCCTGCTGACTGCTCGCAGCCTGAGGATTTCCGTCGGCGCGATAGAGCAGGTCAGCCGCCTGCGCGAGGTCGTCAAAGTTGTTGAAGTAAAGCGGGACGAACTGAGCATTTACGAGCTGGGGGTTTACCGCGAGTCGGGCGCGCAGCTTCTGCATGTTAGCGTCGAGAAGAGTGGACACGTTCGCTCGCCGCTTCAGGTCGTTCATGTTCGCCTTGTACCCGCGGCGGAAAAACGGAACGGTTGTCGTGTCGTCCTGGATCATCGCAAAACCATGGAGCCAAAGATCGACATGGAATTGAGTTCTCACCGGCCACAGGACCTGTGCCGATGCCGTATCCGCACCGTTGCGGTTTCGGGGGCCAGGCTGGTTCGTCGATGGCCCGCCTGCCGAGGCGCACGCCAGCGAGGCAACGATGAGAATGGCAGACGCGATTCGCGCGAATGAAGAACGCATTTCCTTACTCTCCGGGTTGTCGCGCTGCTTGCGCGATGGTCAAGCCCGGCTCGCCGGCCAGGCTAGTTTGCCGCTTCCACGATCACTGCTATACCCTGCCCGCCGCCAATGCATGCGCTACCGAGGCCATAACGCTTTCCTTCCGCCCTCAGTGTATGCAGTAGATGGGCCGTGATGCGCGCGCCCGACGCGGCTAGAGGATGGCTAATTGCGATCGCTCCGCCCTGGCGGTTCAGCTTCTCGATGGGGATCGACATCTCTTTCGAGACGGCACAGATCTGAGCCGAGAACGCCTCGTTGATCTCGATGATGTCCATGTCAGCGAGTGTCAGCCCGGCCGCAGCGAGTGCTTTTTTCGACGCGGGCACCGGACCGATCCCCATGATTTTCGGATCGACACCCGCGATTCCCCACGAGACCAACACGCCAAGAGGCTTCAACCCTCGTTCCTTCGCATACGATTCGCTGGCGATGACCATCGCTCCCGCCCCGTCGCCGATTCCTGATGCGTTACCCGCCGTGACGACGCCGTTTTCCTTGAACA
>JBDUEH010000143.1:0-6092 GCA_040002555.1 Gemmatimonadales bacterium
TCCGGTTGGCGTTGCCATCCCGCAAATCGCGACCCGTCGTATTGAAGGACAAGCTGGAGGGTTCGCGATTCCATTGCGCAAATTACCGTCAGCATCCCCGAGCGGCAAACCTCTTTCATCGAGAAAAGAGCGACGACGCCACTCCCAAACGTGGCGTTGACATTCGTCGCCATAGCGGTCAAACTCGGGAGTAACGCGCGCTTCTCCAACTCATCAATGGCACCACGCACACTGGCAACCCTGGCAACAGTTCTCTCCGCGGTTCGCGACGCCGATGCTGCGCTGACTCTGCTGCAGACCGAGGCGTGGGACATGGATCGCTCATCTCAGCTGGCGCTTTTCATGTGCGATGCCCGGCGGCAGACGATAACGGAACGCCTCAGCCCGTCAACCGGAGGTGTCGCCCGAACGCCAGTCACGGTCGCCATCGATCACCTTCCGGCTCCAATCCGTCGCGCACTGAATTTCGGAGCTGCCGTCGCAGATTTTGGCGCCGAGTCCGACGACTACATGAAGCTGCTCGGCGTCACTCCCCAACAGCAGGGAGGCATTCTGTCGGTGCGGGGCCTGACGCTGGACGGTGAGCTTGCTGGCTTTATCGCACTCTACGAGCCGCGCCGACGATTCGGCCCGCGCATCGTCGAACGACTTTCTCCGGCGCTCGACTTGTTCGCGCTTGCCTTCGAGAGAATCGTCGAGCACGAAGCGCGTTTCGAGGCGGTTCGAACTCTCGAAGAGCTGACTCGTAACATCCACGCCGAATACAACCGTGCGATGAGGCAGCTGAAGTCGGAGCTCGATGTTGCCAGGAAAGACAACGCTGCAACGACTGAGCGTGACGCGTCGCGCATCGCCGAGCTCGCGCGCCTGTTGACAGATACTCAAAATGAGATGCAACGACGGGCAGAACGTCTGTATGCCGTAGAAGAACAGGTGTCACAGGCAGTCGGGCGCCTTCAGCAGGCACACGTGGACCTGCACACGCAGTCAGAGCTCGCGCGTACTCACGCAAATGCTCTTAACCAGATCGAACGGATTCTCCAGGACGAGGGCGCGACCCACGGCGCCGACGAGGCGCTGGCGCAAATTCGCGCTTTGCTGACGCCGCAAGCAGCCGTCTGATCAGGCAGCGGTAATGACATCTCCTACAGTGCCTTCGGCGCTCCAAAGTGCTATCGTCAAGCTTGCGCATCACCAGCCGATCAGCGCACAGGATGCCGCCGATGCGTTCGGCGTGATCATGCGCGGAGAAGCGTCGTCACTTCAGGTTGCGGCCATGTTGACCGGCCTTCGCGTGAGAGGCGAAACGTCGGAGATCGTTGCCGGGGTAGTTCGCGCTTTGCGGGAGGTGATGATCGTTCTCCCGACGCGAAACCGTGAAGAGCTCGTCGATACTTGTGGAACCGGCGGGGGTGCAGTTGGGACATTTAACATCTCGACCGCCGCCGCGCTGTTGGCCGCGGGCGCGGGGGTCCGTATTGCGAAACACGGGAACCGCTCGTTCACGTCGCGATGCGGGAGCGCCGATGTTCTCGAGGCACTTGGAGTGCCCGTCGATGCACCCCTGGCGACGATGACCGCAGCACTCGAGAGTGCCGGAATTGTCTTTATGTATGCGCCGATGATGCACCCGGCCATGAAACACGTCGGACCAGTGCGGCGCGAGCTCGCTATTCCAACCGTAATGAACGTCGTAGGGCCGCTAGCGAATCCGGCCGGCGCTCGGCGACAGGTAGTGGGCGTTGCGGATGCACACCGCGTCCCTGTGCTAGCCGGTGCTTTGGCTGAGCTGGACGCGATTCACGCGATGGTCGTTCACGGAGAGCCAGGGCTCGACGAGATATCGCCCATCGGCAAGACGCATGTCCTCGAAATAGAAAACGGCAAGACGAAGGAGTGGACGATCGATCCTGCTGAATTCGGATTCGGGGCAGGCGACACCCGCGAGCTTGCGGGAGGAGATCCGGCCGAAAACGCGAGGATCATCGCCGAAATAATGTCTGGCGGAGGTGCCCCAACGGCTCAGGCTGCCGTGATAATGAACGCCGCCGCCGCGATATACGTCAGCGGCGGCGGCAAGTCTTACGGTGAGAGTGTCGACGCCGCGCGAGCAGCATTGAGCGAAGGGAAGGGCGCTGGTGCGCTCGACCGGCTTCGCGCCGCCTACGCTTTGCCATCTAGCAGCGCCTGAGAACTCCAACGACGATTCCCTGAATCGAGATGTCGTTTTCGTGCACGTAGATAGGGCTCATCGATTCGTTAGCCGGCTGAAGGCGAATTCTGCCGTCTTTCTCGCGATAGAGCTTCTTCACGGTAGCTGAGTTTCCGTCCACAAGCGCGATGACCATCTCGCCGTTGTCGGCGGTTTGGCGCTCGTTGACTATGACGAAGTCCCCGTCGCGGATTTGCTCATCGATCATCGAGTTTCCGCGGACACGCAGCACGTAGTGATTCCCCGTTTTCCGCACGAAATCATCGGGGACGGAGATCATCTCCTGCGACTGGATGGCCTCGATGGGCATACCGGCGGCAACGGTACCCAGGAGCGGAAGCTGAAGCGCTCGGGGGAAGACGTCGGACGGCAGGAGTTCGATTGCGCGGCTTTCATTGTATTCGCGCTTGATGTAACCCTTTCGCTCGAGGTTGCTCAGGTGTTCGTGAACGGTGGCGAGTGAGCTATACCCGAATTTGTTGGCGATCTCCTCAAAGCTCGGAGCATAGCCGTTACCGGCAGAATACTCGGTGAGGTAGGTGAGGATTTCACGCTGACGCTTTGTGAGCGACATATCTTTCCCGTGAAGAAGTGTCTCTGAACCAGTTGCGGCGTACCGAACATTTGCCGAATTCCAAGATTATCCGAACAACTCCCGAAACGCAAGCAAATTTTGCGTGGGTATTTCCCTCAGGAACGCTGGGTGAGCTGACCGCCGCTGCATGGGCCCGCTCGGAGGTCCTGGAGCAAAAGCGCGAATCCGTTGGGCTGGCGCCCGATCAGGGATTGATTCGACCGTCATTCGCCGAAGCCCTCAGGCGGGCCAACGTGGCTGTCATCGCGGAAATGAAGAGACGATCACCCTCAAAGGGCGAGATCAACAGCGCTCTTGGCTCAGCAGAGCAGGCCAGCAAATACGCAGCCGGTGGTGCGGCCGCATTGTCGGTGTTAACGGAACCAACGCGGTTCGGCGGGAGGAATGATGATATTGGAAAAGCGCGGGTCTCCGGGCTCCCTATACTCAAAAAAGACTTTCACGTCAGCGAAGCGCAGCTTGCCGAAGCGGTCGCTCTCGGTGCATCCGCGGCGCTGATCATCGTTCGCGCGATTTCACCGGATCGCCTGCCCGTGCTGGCGCAGGCAGCACGCGAAATCGATCTCGAGGTTCTGTTTGAGGTTCGCGACCAGCTGGAACTCAATCGCGCGCTTGAAGCGGGCGCGACCATGATCGGCGTGAACAATCGCAATCTCGAGACGCTGTTGATCGACCCCGACACGGTCTCGCGAATCATTCCCCTCGTTCCTTCGGAATGCATCGCTATCGCCGAGAGTGGTTATTCGACCGCCGCTGACGTTCAACGCGCGGCTGACGCGGGGGCAGATGCAGTGCTGATCGGATCGTCGCTTTCAGCATCTCCAGATCCCAGGGCCGCGGTCACCCTGCTTTCCGGCGTTGCCCGCCGGCAGCGGTCCTGACGCCGTCCCGCGGGAATTCAGCATAGTGACGACAATCAAGTTTTGCGGTTTGACTCTTCCAGACGACGCCGAGTTCGCGGTGGAGCTGGGCGCGTCACACGTCGGCGCCATCTTCGCTGAGAGTCCGCGGAGAGTTTCGGAAATCGCTGCCAAGAGAGTGTTCGAACCGGTGGGCTCCAGTGTCAGGCGTGTCGGAGTTTTTGGGCGTTCCAGCGCACCGGCCGTTGCGAGCACAGCCAACCTCCTGAGGCTCGATGTCGTCCAGCTCCACAGGGCTGTGGACGGCGCATTCATGGGCCGCCTGAAGGCGGGCTATGGCGGTCAGGTGTGGCTGGTTGTCGGTGTAGGCGACGTTCAGCGGACGATAGCAGACGCGCACGAGCGCTCGCAGTTTGCCGACGCTATCCTGCTCGATACTTCAGTGGCTGGTAGCACCGGCGGAACCGGAAAAACGTTCGATTGGGAGTCCGCAGCAGACGCTTTCTCTCGCGAGCCCATCGATTTGCCAATCATTCTTGCTGGTGGTTTGAACCCGCGAAACGTCGGCAATGCAATCCGTGCGTTCCACCCAGACGTAGTCGATGTGTCCTCTGGCGTGGAAACCTCGCCTGGAATCAAGGATCACAATCTCATGCGGTCTTTTGCCGAAGCGGTGCATTCCGCGTCTATAGTATGAGCGGCGAATGCACGCCGCTTCTACTCAAACGATGACCGCAACTCAAGCGCACGATCGATTTGGCCCGTTTGGAGGCCGCTACGTCCCTGAAACCCTGATTCCAGCTCTCGATGAGCTCGATTCAGCGTTCGACGCGGCCATGGCCGATAAGGCATTCGTCACAGAACTGGACGAAATGCTCTCGTCATACGTCGGGCGCCCATCACCGCTGAGTGACGCACCCCGCATTTCGGCGCAAGTCGGTACCACGATCTATCTGAAGCGAGAAGACCTGAATCACACCGGCGCTCACAAGATCAACAACACGGTCGGACAGGCACTCCTGGCGATGCGCATGGGCAAGCGGCGCATCATAGCCGAGACGGGCGCAGGGCAGCACGGAGTGGCGACTGCAACCGTATGCGCGCGATTCGGACTCGACTGCACTGTCTACATGGGCGAGGAGGACATTCGGCGGCAGGCGCTGAATGTCTACAGAATGAAGCTGATGGGTGCGAAGGTAATTCCCGTCACAAGCGGCACTCGCACATTGAAGGACGCCACAAGCGAAGCAATTCGTGACTGGGTCACGAACGTCAACGACAGCTACTACATCATCGGCTCCGTTGTCGGACCGGCGCCGTATCCGCGAATGGTGCGGGAGTTTCAATCTGTAATCGGCCGCGAGGCGAGGGCGCAAATGCTCGAGCGCGCCGGACGACTGCCATCCGCGGTGGTTGCATGCGTCGGCGGAGGATCGAACGCGATGGGAATCTTTCATCCTTTCGCCGAAGACCGCGACGTCAAGCTCATTGGTGTCGAGGCGGCGGGACGTGGACTCGACTCGGAAGAGCACTCGGCATCGCTGTTGCGCGGACGCCCCGGCGTTCTCCATGGGTCCCTCAGCTATCTCCTCCAGGATGAGGACGGGCAGGTACATCCAGCTCACTCGATCTCCGCTGGTCTGGATTATCCCGGGGTAGGCCCCGAGCACGCATGGCTGAAGGACTCGGGCCGAGCGGAGTATGTCGCCGTCTCTGATGACGACGCACTCCGGGGATTCGAGGCGCTGAGTCGTCTCGAAGGAATAATTCCAGCGCTGGAAACGTCACACGCCGTCGCGTGGGTGATGGACAACGAGTCACGCTGGACCGCGGACGATGCGATTCTAATCTGCGTCAGCGGTCGCGGCGACAAGGACATGGCGCAGGTTACGGAGATGGGCCTCCTCGACCGGTGACGCTGCATAGTGTGACGGACATCGACGAGCTCGTCGAACCTCCGTTTCCAGCGGCGCTCGTGAGCGACCTGATGCGCGCTTTCGCAAAGGCAGTTCGCGCCCACCAGCTTTATCCGCCGAACAATCCGGTGCATGCCCGTGCGATGGATGCCGTGAAGTCAGCGTTCCGGCCGGTATGGGACGAGGCCACGTCAATCACGATTTAGGTTTCCGAGACTGATTTTCGGTGGCTCGGCCGCGTTGTCCTCGAGGAAGAAGGGCGAACGTCGGACAGTCTGCCGTGGATGTTCTACAAGGACGGCATTCGCGAGCTCGGTCAGGAAAGGGTTCGAGGAAGAAGAACTTCTGATTCTCCCTCGCGGTCGTCTACGCGGCCAATCCGCGCCCAGATGCGCTCTCACGCCCGATCGTGAAAATCGTCAGCGACGCGCAGGGAAACATGCTCCATCCTGCACCTGAAGCTGACCTTGCGCAGGCGGACAGCTTCGGCGACTATCCTCGAACAATCA
>JBDUEH010000144.1:0-6059 GCA_040002555.1 Gemmatimonadales bacterium
GAGTAGATGTCGGTGCGGGCGTCGACTTCGCGGGAGCCCATGGCCTGCTCGGGGCTCATGTACGTCGGCGTCCCGAGGGACATTCCGGTTTCGGTCATGCGCGATCCGCCGGTCTTCGACGCAGCCAGCGCAATGCCGAAGTCAGCAACTACAGCGTGTCCGCGCTGGAGGAGAATGTTCTCGGGTTTGATGTCACGGTGGATGACACCGTGTTCGTGCGCGTACTGAAGTGCGTCAGCGACTTCATTAGCGATGCGCAACGAATCGTCGATCGGGAGCTGCTTTTCGCGATCGAGCCGGTCGCGCAGCGATTCGCCTTCGACGTACGGCATCACGTAGAACACGGTGCCGTTCACTTCGCCCGAATCGTGGAGAGCGAGGATGTGCGGATGCTGAAGATTTGCCGTTGTCTTGATCTCTGCCAGGAAACGCTCGGCTCCGATTGCCACGGCGAGCTCGGGCTTCAGCACTTTCAACGCGACCAAGCGGTTGTGTTTCAGGTCCTCGGCCAGGTAGACAGTAGCCATACCGCCGGCGCCGAGCTCGCGGTCGATTCGGTAGCGGTCGGCGAGGGCGGCTGTGAGACGCTCGAGCTGGTCGCTCATCTTGTTGGTGGACAGGGGTTGACCATGCGCGAAGATACACCGCCGTGAAAATTGACGCACTACATTATGGAGGCGGGTACGGCAGCTCGAGGCGGGTACGGCAGCTACCGGTAAGGGCGGGCAATGCAGGTGAAGGGCGGAGGAACAGACCGTCAACCAAGATTTACGACCAAATCAGAAAACGGAGCCAATGATGCGCCGATCGCTACTCATGATTGCCTGTCTCACCTTTGCCTCGGCCGCGTCTCTTCATGCGCAGGACGCGGCGGCGGTGAACCGGAAGACCATCCACGTGACTCTCGACAACGAGCACGTCCGCGTTTTCGAGGCGACGCTCAAGCCCGGAGTGAAGGAGAATGTTCACTCGCACCCCACTTCTATAGTATATGTCATCGCTGGAGGCAGGGTCCGTACACATTTACTCGATGGCACGACGTCCGTAGCGAATTACACCGCGGGTCAAACCGCGTACCGTGATCCTGTCACACATTGGGCGGAGAATATCGGTAAGACGACGATTCGGCTCATAGTTGTCGAGCTGAAGCAGTAAGTTTTCGCGTCCACAGCGGCGTCCCCCACTGACGAGTCAGCGAATCGAAATTCAAGGCGCAGTAGGTACTGCTTATACCATCGACCGGGAGTTGGGACGTGGCGGCATGGCCGTTGTCTATCTCGCGCACGATCTAAAGCACGATCGAAGGGTTGCGCTCAAGGTCATCCGCCCCGATGTAAAATTTCCCGGAGCCCCCGAACGATTCGCGCGGGAAATTCGTCTCGCTGCCAGGCTGCAGCATCCGCCAATGTGGCGTTGATGCGTGATGCGCCGAACGATGCGCAGCGGAAAGTTCTCGTTGGTCTGGCGTTGGCCTATCTTGGCAAGAAGGATTCAGCGATTGCTGAGGGGCGCGCTGGTGCGGCGCTGTCGCCGCTGAGTACCGACAAGATCAACGGCCCGTATTACCAGCATCAACTCGCTCGCATCTATTTGGTCGTGGGTGAGAAGGAGAAGGCGCTCGATCAGCTGGAGCCGCTGTTGAAGACGCCGTACTATCTCTCGCCGGGTTGGCTGCGGCTCGATCCAACGTTCGCGGAGCTGAAGGGGAATCCGAGATATGAGCGGCTTATCGCTGGCAGATGAGCGCTGCCTGTGCCCCGGACAACTGCCATATTAAAGCGCGACCGGTTCCAGTCAGCGGTCGATACGCCCTACAAAGGAATTCAATGGAAAACGGAACGGCAGCAACTACGGCCACTGATGAGAATTTCGAGGCAGCATCGCTCATGGCGTCGATTACCGTCAATGACATGGCAACCAGCGTTGCGTGGTACCGCGATGCGCTTGGATTCGAAGTGGGTCAGCAGTTCGAGCGCGATGGAAAGGTGGCGGCGACTCGAATCAACGCCGGTGCGGTGAGGATCCTGCTCAACCAGGAGGATGGTGCGAAGGGAACTGACCGCAAGAAGGGCCAGGGGATCTCGCTTTCGTTCTCGACGTTACAAAACATCGATGCAATTGCCGATCGTGCGCGAGCTCATGGAGCAACGCTCGGTTCCGAGCCGACCGACATGCCGTGGGGTGCGAGAATGTTCCGGCTCAACGATCCCGACGGATTCATGCTCGTCATCTCATCCGTCTGGTAGCAGTAGCGCTTACTGCTTCTTGAGCTCCATCGTCCAGATGTCACTTTGCCGGTCGCCGATGGTGAAGTAGAAGTTCGTGGCATCGGCGTCCAGGGTGTTGGTGCGATATATCTGCCGATTTGGATCAGTGAGATGAAGAACGCGCCGTTCCAGGTCTCCGTTGATAGGCAGCTGCCAGATCGCCGACGTGCCGTCACCTTCTCGCACGAGCGCAAATGCGTGCCTGGAGTCCCGCGACCAGACCACTGAGCCAGGGCTCGCGACGACATTGGTCATCTGCGAAAGTGGTATCAATCTCGGGTTGGTCCAGTCGGAGGAAAAGATGTAACCGCCCGGTGCGCAGTGAGGGCATATCGGTCCATCGGGACTGCCTATGAGAATCATTTTGCCATCGGGAGAAAATTTCCCGAGCAACATCGTTCCCCGGAATTTCGGTGCGCTCCAACCCGTGGGGCTACCCGGATCGCGCATGATTTCGATAGCAGAGTCCGGAAATTGTAGGTACGCCAGGCCTTTTCCGTCCGGTCGCCAGATGGGCACAAGTTCTTCGCTCGGAGTAGCGGCTATCGCGGTGGGCTTTCCACCCGACGCGTCCATTATGTAAACGTCGCGATTTCCCTTGACGAGGCTGTGAAACGCGATCTGCCGTCCGTCAGGAGACCACGAGGGCGCAAAGTTGTCGATGTTGTTGTGCGTAAGCTGCAATGGCTCTCCACCGCCAACGGGCATTTTGAAGATGTCCTGATTTCCGTTGATATTGGAGTCATATGCCAGCCACTTCCCGTCGGCGGATATCGATGCCGACTCGACAGTCTGATTGCCGGTTGTGACCTGCCTCATTCGAGGGTTTTCGATGTCGCCTGATATCGGAGCCGCAAAGACATTCGCGACAGTATTGAATACGCTGTAGGCCAGCGTCTTTCCTTCACGATCGACCGAGATGGTATGTGCGTTAAGGCCGGTCGTCAGTCGCACGGGAGAACCCCGAGGTGAAAGGTCACCGTCGATTTGTTGCAGGTAGATGTCGCGGTTTCCACCGAGCGTAGAGATAAACAGCACGGCACCATCCAGCGTCCACGCGGGACTGACGTTGAGATGCGTGTTGTCGGAGATTCTCACAGGCGTTCCACCGTCAGCACGAACGACCCATACCGATGAAGGCGCGATGTTGCCGACCAGGTCGCCGAGGAAAAACGCCTGATTCCCTCTGGAAAAGGCGACGAGTTTGTCGTCGGGCGACCATGCCGGCATCATCACGCCGTCGCTTCCTGCTGTTCCGGGGACCACGCGACGATTCTCACCGTTCGGTCCTGCAATGACAAGCGCCTGTGTGTTGGCGTCAACGCAGGCTATTCTGTCGCCGGCGTTGGAATACGTGCAGAGAGCGACATTGTCGAGTCCGGGCACCGGATTCGATACGCCCCCGAGTGCGGGAACCGTGTACGCGTGGAAGTCGCCTCGATCCTCGTTGCGCGTTGTGTAGAGAATCTCCGACCCGTCCGGGTTCCATGTCGGGAAAGCCCCGGATTCAGCGACCATTATTGCTCGCCCGCCCGCGATTTGTTTGACGTAGAGGCTGTTGTGGTCGCCCAAGGGTAGGGCGTACGCCACAAATCGTCCGTCGGGAGAAATACTCGGAATGATCTCCATTCCAGGCGCGTTGGTAATCTGTCGCGTATTTCCCACCACGAGCGCCTGAGCGTAATGGCGAAATGCGACAGTGCTCGCGACGAAACCGGTGACGATGATGCCGAGGATGCCTGCGGCGACGGCGATCCGCTGTGGTCCACTCGAATGATCGTGGCACTATCGCAGTGCTCGGCGTCGTTGCTCCGCTCGACATCGCGTAAGGCTCGAGTGCATCGTGCATCTCGAGCGCAGACTGCCATCGATCGGCGGGACGCTTCTCGATCGCCCGCATGATCACGGCAGCGAGTGCGGGAGGAAGCTGTGGCCTCTGCTGTGAAATCGGCGCAGGTGCTGTCGTGATGTGTGCAGCTAGAGTCTGCTGCTGATTAAGTCCTGCAAACGGCGTTCTTCCAGTGAGCAGCTCGTACCCGACGACACCAAGAGCGTAGATATCCGCACGTGCATCGACCATTGGGTCTGCGGCTGCTTGCTCGGGCGCCATGTAGGCGGGTGTGCCGAGTGCTACGCCGAGTGATGTGAGCGATGGTGCGTCGCCCGGTGCCTCGGCGGTGGCGTTGCTAAGTGCTTTCGATACGCCGAAGTCTGTGACGAGCGCGTGATTGCCGGAGATGAGGATGTTCTCCGGCTTGATGTCGCGATGAACGACACCCTCCGAGTGTGCGTAGCTCAGTGCATCGGCCACTTCGCGAAGAACTTTCGTTGCATCCTGCACCGGCAGCTCACCAGATTTGTTCAGCCGGGTACGGAGATTTTCGCCGGCGATGAACGGCATCGTGTAGTAGAGCAGTCCGTCCTTTGCCCCTGCGGCGTAGAGCGGGACGATGTGCGGATGCTGAAGTCGAGCGGCGAGCTGGATTTCCCGGCGAAATCGATCGGTGTTGATGCCGGCGGAGAGCTCGGGAGGGAGGACCTTGATGACCACTTTGCGGTCGAGCTCCGTGTCGGTTGCTACGAACACTCGTGACATTCCACCGCCGCCGAGTTCGCGGTCGATGCGGTAGGATGTGCCGAGTATTTCCTGGAGCTGGGTCTGGAGTGTGGGCATCGAGTTCCGAATATGTGGGTGGTCGTCGGCCGGGGCTACGGTCCGGGAATTAAAGGGCGGGTACTGCAGGTGCCGGTAAGAGCGGGTACTACAGGTACCGGTAAGGGCGGGCAACGCAGGTGGAGGACGGGGGAAGAACATGCGCGGGAGAGTTGCGACGTTCGTCGGCCTGATAGTTTTCAGTATTCCCGCGCGAGGGCGGGCGCAGGACGATCGCTTCGTACTCGAGCGCACCGCCTGCCTCGGGAGCTGCCCCGTTTATACCGTCGAGATAAACCGTAAGGGAATCGTCACCTTCACCGGCAAAGCGTACGTTCTCAAGCGCAATGCTACGAGACAACTCGAGCCCACTGCGTTTCGTTCGCTGATCTCGTATCTCGATCGCAACGGGTTCTTCAATCTCAAATCGACGTACCTGCCCGGACAACCGGGGTGCACGCACGGTATGACGGACGCGGCTTCTGCGACCCTCTCCGTCTTCGAGGGTCGGCGCACCAAGTCCGTAAGCTTCTACTACGGCTGCCTCGGCGAGAGCGCCGACATCAATCCTGATAGCGCTGTGAAAACAGTTGCGAAGGGATTGTTCCCACCGGCACTGCACGACATATCGCTGCTTGCCGACTTCGCAATACACGTTGACTCGATGGCGGGCACTGACGAATGGGCCCCCGTTCCCGGCGGGCCGCGGACGAAGCCGCTGCACAACTACGTCTTCATCGGACGAGAGCGCGAAAAGCTACGATCGAAACCGGCATTTCTGTCGAACACAAATTTCGAGGGTGTGCAGATCACCTACCCATGGGCGGAGCTCGAGCGCGCCCGGGGCGAATACGACTTCAGCACAATCCGCGATGATCTCGCGTTACTCGAGGCGAACAACAAGAGACTCTGGGTTCAGCTATCGGATGTCAGCTTCAGCAACGCGCGCACCAACGTGCCGGAATATCTCACGACCGACTCGGCATATCACGGCGGTGTCGCCAGGCAGTATTCGGTTCAGGGTGACAAAGACTCGACGGCGAAGCCGGCTGGATACATCGCACGACGATGGGATCCCGCTGTTCAGGCCCAGTTTCAGAAACTCCTATTCGCACTCGGCAAGGAGTTCGACGGAAAGA
>JBDUEH010000145.1:0-6017 GCA_040002555.1 Gemmatimonadales bacterium
CTGTTCGGACACGGCATTTTCTTTCCCGTCCGGTCGCGCATGACCCAATCCGAATGATCGAGAAGCATGTGCCGAGGATTTCCCGGATCTGGCTCGACCAGTGCCCTGCACTGCCCTTCGATTCCCGCCGCTTCGCCGGTGAGGGCGTTCAGGTACGCATGAACCTGCAGCCCCCGCTTGTGTCCCTCGCGGACAGCGACCTCTAGTGGATCATACGAGGGAGTTCCACCGAGCTTGCCGCAAAGCAGCGCCGCGCAGGGCTCGATTTTGGATCGGTAATATGCGTCCCCCGCAGCGCGCGCCTGAAAGTAGATGATGTTGAAGTGGGCGCGGCTCGCTGTCTCCATAATGCGAGTGATCTTCGCTTCGGAGTCGTAATCGAATCGCGTCACCCACAGGGCTCGCGCCTCGATCGGGGATGACAAGTCGATCGGGAGCGGACGGACCATCGCGAGCAGAGGGCCAGCGGCAAGCATCGCAGCTAACAGTTTCAAGCTTCTCATCCGACTATAATAGAAGGATGCGCACCCGGCGAAACGTTTTTCTTCTTTCGATTTTGTTCATCGTTGCTGGACTGATGCATTTCGTTGTTCCGAATCGCTATATGGGAATCATGCCCCCGTGGATTCCGTATCAGCTCGAAATGGTCTACGTGAGTGGAGTGGCAGAATTTCTCGGCGGTGTCGGGCTGGTACTGCCGCGATTCAGGAAAACCGCCGGCTTCGGGCTGATTCTTCTGTTGATCGCTGTGTTCCCCGCCAACGTCCAGATGTTGGGCAACGCCATGCGGGACGGTGGATCACTGCTCTACATCGCTCTCTTGTTCCTTCGGCTGCCGCTTCAGCCGTTGCTGATTGTCTGGGTTTACCACGCTGCAATCGAGAGCCATGGCGAGGCGATGACTCAGCTACCCCGAACCAGCTTATAGACTCTCCCGTTGGACGACAACACGTAAAGCTCCCCGGCGGCGTCCTCCCCGAATGATGTCACGCTCCCGAGCGAACCAACCGGCCACGTCTGAGCATCCGCAAC
The DNA here is from genome assembly GCA_040002555.1 of Gemmatimonadales bacterium. Taxonomy (GTDB): domain Bacteria; phylum Gemmatimonadota; class Gemmatimonadetes; order Gemmatimonadales; family Gemmatimonadaceae; genus UBA4720. Next base: position 1,033 of record JBDUEH010000145.1, read on the forward strand.
GGCTCCGTTCGCGTAACGAAAGCTCTTGAGGAATCCGAGGCAGTAATCCGAATAGAAGTAATGCCCGGCGATCTCCGGCAGTGCCGAACCGCGGTACACGAATCCTCCCGTGATCGAGCAGGATCCATCGCTGTGGCTGTAGTCGATCACCGGCAATTGGAATCCCGTTTGATCGCACGCCGTGGCGTTATAACACGACAATCCCTCCATGACGTTCCAGCCGTAGTTCACGCCCGCTTGTGTCGCGGGAACGACATCGACTTCTTCGAACTTGCCCTGGCCAACGTCAGCGATGTAGAGAAGACCGGTCATGCGATCGAACGTGTAGCGCCACGGATTGCGTAGACCGATCGCCCACAGCTCTTCTTTTGCTCCAGCTACGCCGATGAAGGGATTACCTGGAGGTATCGAGTACGGGTCGCCGTCTACATCGATGCGAAGAATCGACGCGAGCAGAGTCCCCTTGTTCTGGCTGTTTCCGAATGGATCTCCACCTCCTCCACCGTCCCCAAGCCCGAGGTAGAGCTTTCCGTCGGGGCCAAACGTGGCGAGTCCGCCGTTATGATTTGCCGCCGACGAATGCGGTGCCGTGATGATTAGTTTGCTCGAACTCGCGTTGGCCACATCGCGGTTCGCCGACACCGAATATCTATCGACCCGGATGTCGCCGTTCGTCGCCGTGAAGTAGACGAAAAAAAATCCGTTCGTCTTGTATGACGGATGAAATGCGACGCTGAGAAGACCACGCTCTCCCCCAGTGCTGATCCGGGACGAAATGTCGAGAAACGGCGTTGGCAGAACCGTTCCATTCTCGATGATCTTGATCCGCCCGCCCTGCTCGACTACGAAGAGTCGGGCATCCGCGGGCGGTGATGTGAGGTAGACCGGATTCGACAGGCCTGTGGCGACCGGTTGGGCTGCGAGTCCAAAGCTCACGGGAATTTCCGGTGGACCTGACGAATCGGAGCTTGAATTGCACGCCGCGCTGACCGCCAGCACTATCAACAACCGTTTCATGCTACACCTTCGCTACTCTTCCAGGGCTGGCTCGTAATGGTCGGAGGACGGAGCGAGATGGCTATTACCACTGAGAACTCGCGCGCAGGTATTCCACCGAAGAATCGCATCGTCGTTACCGGACGGCCGAATAGCTTCGGCTTTCTCGAATAGTGACATCGCTTCCTTCAGCGAATCGTAGGCCATCCCACCTGAGCCCATACCTCCCTGCGACAGCAACGCCTGCCCGCGGCGCTCCGCGATCATCCCCGAGTAGTACGTGCGCTGATACTCATCGGTGATCCTCGCGAGATATTCCTTGGCCTTCAGCACGCCCGACGCAGCGACACCACTATGAATGTCCGTCAACGCGAGCACCAGCATCACCAAAACCTGCTGGTTCTCCGGATCGACCTCGAGAATGTCGAGGCAGATGCTCTCGGCGGCCCATGATTGATTGAGGAGGCGATAGCGCTCTGCCTTCTGAATGGCGCGCGGGATTGAATCGCGGGAAATCGGCTTGAGCTGCATAATCGGACCTTCCTTCTACTGTGGCTTGCGCCTGAAAAGTCGAACCAGCGCGTGAAGCGGATCGTAATGCTGGTCCACGACGCGCTCCTTCAGTGGAATGATAGCATTGTCCGTGATCGTGATACCCTCCGGACAGACTTTCGTGCAGCACTTCGTGATGTTGCAGTAGCCGATCCCGTGTGCGTCTTTCAGCTCCTGAGTGCGATCGACCGTATCCAGCGGATGCATTTCGAGCGCTGCGACGTAGGTGAGAAATCGCGGACCGATGAATTCATCGTGCTTGTTGTGATCGCGCAGCACATGGCAGACGTCCTGACAGAGATAGCACTCGATGCACTTCCTGAATTCCTGCACTCTATCGACGTCGGTCTGGCTCATCCGCCACGTCCCGTCGGCCGCGTCAGGAGCGCGTGGCTTGAACTTCGAGATTTTCTTCTTCGCCTCGAAGTTCCATGACACGTCGCAGACTAGATCGCGCACGGGCGGAAACGCTCTCATTGGCTCAACCGTCACCGGCTCGGACAGATCGAGATCGTTGAGCCGGGTCATGCACATCAGCTTCGGCATGCCGTTCACTTCGGCCGAGCATGAACCGCACTTCCCCGCTTTGCAATTCCAGCGAACCGCGAGGTCGTTCGCGCTCTCCGCCTGTATCTGATGAATTGCATCGAGCACGACCATTCCTTCCGACACGCCGGTGGAATACGTCTCGAACTTTCCCCCGTTCACATCGCCACGCCAGACTTTGAACGTCGCCTTCTTCGCCTCTCCGCCGGCACTTGCATCACTTCGCTCGGCCGCACGCTGGCCGCTCTCGACGATCGATTGGGATACGCTCGCTGTCATCGCTACTTGTTCTCCTCGACGATCTGCTTCAAGTCATCGCGCATCTCGACGATTGGCTGCCTGGTCACCTGCATCGATCCGTCGGTATTTCGATTGACGAGAATATTGAATGCCGCATACGTCGCGTCCTTCTCTGGATAATCATCGCGAAAATGTCCGCCGCGACTCTCCCTTCTCTCGATGGCCGACCGCGTCACGGCTTCTGCGACCGTCAGGAGGTTGTCGAGGTCGAGGGCCGTGTGCCAACCGGGATTGAACTCGCGGTTTCCAACAACGCTTACTCTTGCTGCGCGATCGCGAAGGGCAGCTAGTCCGTCGAGCGCCTGCTGCATCTCATCCTCACGGCGGACGATGCCGACGAGCGATTGCATCATTTCCTGAAGAGCGTATTGAACCTGATAGGGACCTTCAGACGTCTCCGCTTGCGCCGCGCGATCGAACGGATCGAGAGCTGTTTTCGCGGCTGTTTCAACCGCGTCAGTCGAGATGCTCCCCGCCGTCGTTCCGCTGGCATAGGCCGCCGCGTGTTCACCCGCTCGTTTTCCAAAAACCAGCAGGTCCGACAACGAGTTCCCACCAAGACGATTGGCGCCGTGGAGACCAGCGGCTGACTCTCCGGCAGCGAACAGTCCCTGCACCGTCGTCATCTGCGTATCGCCTTCAACCTTGATCCCGCCCATCACGTAGTGCGTCGTCGGACCAACTTCCATCGGCTCCGTTGTGATATCGATATCCGCCAGCTGCTTGAACTGGTGATACATGCTCGGAAGCTTTTTCTTGATGTGCTCCGTGGGGTTCGAGATCTTCGACTTGATCCACGAAATGTCGAGGAACACGCCGCCGTGCGGACTTCCCCGCCCTTCGCGGACCTCGCGCATGATGCAGCGCGCGACGTGATCGCGCGTCAGCAGCTCTGGCGGACGGCGGGCGTTCTTGTCGCCCTGCACGTAGCGCCAGCCTTCTTCTTCGTTGTCCGCTGTCTGCGAACGATAATTTTCAGGGATGTCGTCGAACATGAAACGACGGCCTTCCTTGTTCACCAGAATGCCTCCTTCACCGCGCACGCCTTCAGTCACGAGAATTCCACGCACACTCGGCGGCCACACCATTCCGGTTGGATGGAACTGGACGAACTCCATGTCCTGTAGCGCGGCGCCGGCACGATAGGCGAGTGACTGACCGTCGCCCGTGTATTCCCAACTATTGCTGGTGATGTGAAACGCCCGGCCAATTCCGCCGGTCGCAAGAACGATTGCCTTCGCCTCGAAGATTTTGAATCGTCCGCGCTCACGGTCGTAAGCCAGAGCGCCCGCGATTTTGTCGCCATCCTTGAACAGCTCGATGACAGTGCACTCCATATGCACGTCGATGCCTTGATGAATCGCATGATCCTGGAGCGTGCGAATCATTTCGAGGCCGGTGCGATCTCCAACGTGGGCGAGACGCGGATATTTGTGTCCGCCAAAATTGCGCTGGAGAATTCGGCCGTCAGGAGTGCGATCGAACACCGCGCCCCAAGCTTCGAGCTCGTTCACGCGGTCTGGAGCTTCCTTCGCGTGAATCTCCGCCATCCGCCAGTTATTCATGTACTGGCCGCCGCGCATCGTGTCGGCGAAGTGGACGCGCCAGTTGTCGCGGTCGTCAACGTTGGCAAGGGCCGCAGCGACGCCGCCTTCGGCCATCACCGTGTGTGCCTTTCCCAGCAGTGACTTGCACACAAGTCCAACACGCGCTCCCGATGCCGCTGCTTCGATCGCAGCCCGCAAACCAGCACCTCCCGCGCCGACGACGAGCACGTCGTGCACCTGTCTTTCGTATTCAGCCACTAGAAGAATCTGAAGTCGGTCCAGATGCCCATCGAGAGCATCCGCACGTAGATGTCACTAAACGCTACGCCGAAAAGGCTGAACCATGCCCATCGCATGTGTCCGCGATTGAGGCAGCTCGCGCAGTCGTAGGCCTTCTTTCTGATCGGCGCGCCTGACAGTCTGTCGAGATACCCGCCAATGAGATGACGGAATGAATGACAGCCGAGTGTATATCCGCCGAGTAGAATGACGTTCGCGGTTAAAACGATTGTGCCGACACCGATTCCAAAATGAGAATTGCCCGTGGCATCTGTGAACCACATCGCCTTCCACGCGTCGTGCGCCAGGAAAAACAGGAACACGAGCGCGAAGTACATGAAATAGCGGTGAACGTTCTGGATGATCAGTGGAAACGATTTTTCTCCGCGGTACCCTTTGCGTGGCTCACCGACCGCACACGACGGCGGGTCAGACCAGAACGCCTTGTAGTACGCGCCGCGATAGTAGTAGCACGTGAATCGGAACCCGGCCGGAAACGGCAGGATGATCAGCGCGGGCGAGAATGGAACGAGCCCTGGCCACCACGCCGGCTTTGGTCCGAACCACGCAGTTGGCGAGTCGCCAAAAAGAAGCGGCGAATAGAACGGCGAGAGATAATTGCCGTACTCGAAGTGCGCGTTCTGGAAAGCAGCCCAGGTCGCGTACGCGAGAAAACTCGACAGGATCACGAACACAACGACCGGCTGAACCCACCAGGCGTCGCGGCGCATTGTTTCGCCCCAGCCGCGCCGCCTTAGTTGAACG
>JBDUEH010000146.1:0-5990 GCA_040002555.1 Gemmatimonadales bacterium
ACTGGCACTCGTCTGTCTCGAAGATCCGCTTGCCTCGACAGGCATGCTCAGAGGGCGCTGAGAACGGCGGCAAGAAATAAAGGGGGACTACGGATGGGTGGAAACCCAGGCAGGTCTGGCAGGATTTCTCTGCAGTTCCCTTAAATCCGTTCCGTACGCCTCAGCGCCCTCCCAGCATGCCTGTCGGGGCAAGCGATCTTCGAGACAGACGAGTGCCAGTTAGCCGGGCCGACCCTCGCGGCAAAATTTGCAGTTAAAGGTCCTTGCAAGAATGCTTCGAATGAAGTGACCCTCATCTCATAGGCTCGTATTACATTCGTCGAGACTTTTCACGGGATTCAGCTTGTCACACACCGACGCGGTCGTCGTTCTCACCACCATCGCCAATGAAGAGGAGGCGGTCACCCTCATCAGAGCACTGCTCGACAGGCGACTCATAGCCTGCGGGACAGTCCAGGGTGGGTCGCGTTCTATATATAGATGGGAAGGAAAAATCGCTGACGAGCAGGAAGCGGTCGTCATGCTGAAGACGCGGTCCGGCTGCATCGAGGGACTTAGGCGCGCATTCGCCGAGATGCATCCCTACAAAGTCCCGGAGTTACTCGCGATTCCGGTTACCGGCGGGCTCGAACGGTACCTTGGCTGGATCAACAGTGAGACGAGTTTGACTCTCGCATGAACCGCAGAGGATGGAAGGCGCAAGCCTGTCACGAACGAATCCGTAGGAGAACAGCCGGTGGTCATCTTGTCGGTCGCCTGATGCTAAAAGGCGAGCCGCAAATCGGGGACTCAATAGTCGTTTCCGTCTTCAATCCGGTGTCGCGCGCAGTAAACCCTGTCACTCTTCGCATCGAACGCGATTCACTTTTTCTGGTCCGGGACAGCGCTTCGCTCGACTCCGCAAGTGGTCGCTGGGTAAAAGCGCATCAGACTTCCGTGCGGGGATGGCGTGTCGGCGGCAATCCCTCGGCGCCGACTACCTGGGTGGACATTTCAGGCCCGCAAGGCCCTCTGCTCGTCATACGAAGGCTATGATTCAACTCAACGCACTAACGAAACCGATACGGCTCATTTACCGCCGTTGACCCGCTGGACCTGACGGTACCGAAAGGCGAGCTCTTCGGGTTCCTCGGTCGCGCGCGGTGAAGAAACAGACTGGCGCCGTTGGACGCCTGAGGGTCCTCGGTAAATCGGACTGGCGTTCTGGGGATTCATCTTCACCATCCTCTACCGATTGCTCGTCTACTTCCGGCATTTCGGAAATCGGTCCGCTACTCGCTGGGAAGCTCCTGGGTGTCATTCTTGTCAGATTCTTCGGAATGCTGCTGCTGTCAAACGTCATCTCGGCATTGTCGACGTTCTTCCTGGCAAAGGATCTCGACCTGCTCGTTGCTGGTCCAGTTGACTGGCTCAGGCTCTACGTCGCAAAGCTCGTTGAGACGTGTGCGTATTCGAGCTGGATGGCAATACTGATGGCGGTGCCTTTGTTTTCGGCCTACGGCATCGCGTACCACAGCGGGCCGATGTTCATCTTCGTCGTCATCAGCACGTTCGTTCCGTTTCTGATGATTCCAACCGTGCTCGGCTCTGCGCTGACACTGACGCTAGTCAATTTTTTTCCGGCGCGAAGGACAAAGGACATTCTCAGCGTGATCGCTGTACTTTCTGCCGGCGGAGTGATTCTGTTGTTCCGGCTAATGCGGCCAGAGCAGCTGGCACGGCCCGAGGGATTTTGTTCGCTCGTTGAGTTTATCTCCGTTCTGAAAACGCCAACATCGCCCTATCTACCCAAGCGAATGGGTACAGGCAGCGATCATGAGCTGGCTTGGAGAAGCGCCCGACGCACATCAGCTGTATCTATTGTGGTCTACCGCGGCTGCGCTTGTCGTCATTGGTGCGCTCGTTCAGCGTGCTCTTTACGCGAAAGGATTTACCAAGGCTCAGGAAAGCGGTGACCGATGGGCCAGGCAAAGCGTCCTCTCTGGCGCGTTCCAGAAGATGCTCAAACCCCTTGGACTTGTGCGTCGTGAGCTGGTGATGAAAGAAGTGCGGCTGTTTTTCCGCGATACAGCAATGGTCTCAGCTCATCCTGCTCGGCGTCCTGGTCATCGTTTACATCTTCAATATCAAGCTCCTTCCGACGAGAGGCGAAGGCGTATCGTTCTTCGTCTCGAACCTCATTCCGTTTCTGAATCTCGTGCTCGCCGGATTCGTGCTGGCGTCAATCGCTGCGCGGTTCATTTTCCCCGGCATCAGCCTGGACGGACGTACAATGTGGCTGCTTCGATCGAGCCCGCTTGCAATGCGTGAGCTTCTGTGGTCCAAGTTCTGGGTAGGCACGATTCCGCTTTTGTTTTTCGCGCTCGCGCCGGTGCTCACTACGGGAATTCTGATGCACGTCACGGCATTCATCATGGCAGTGTCAGTGTTGACGATCACGATGATGACGTTTGCGATTGGCGGGCCCGCCGTTGGATTCGGCGCGCTGTTCCCGCGGTTCGAGACTGAGAACGCGGCGCAGATCCCGACATCGTTTGGCGGGTTGCTCTTCATGATGGCGTCGATAGTGATGATCGGCTGCGTCATCACGCTCGAAGCGAGGCCCGTGTTCAACTACCTCGCGTCGAAGTCGTTTGGTGCCGAACAAAACTTGACCGACATGATTTGGGATTTCGGGCTGACGGCCGTGGTCTGCATCGTCACAACGCTTGTGCCGCTCAACACAGCTCCGCAAGAAGCTGGAAAGCCTGGAAGTCTAGAAAGGCTTACCGGGCTAGCGCGCGACCGCAGTTGGCACAGAACTGCGCGTCGCTCTCGGCCCTGGGCCCGCAAACATCGCAGATCGCCGCACCCGCCGACCGCATGTACGTGAGCGCTCGCTGCGTGTACGAGGCCTTGAGTTGGTCGTAGTCCGATTCAGACAGCTTTCCCGTCGCCCGATCGAACTCGATTTCCCGAAGAGCATCGACGGCTGAGTTACGCGCGGGATCCTGCGCCTCCCTTGTGAGAACGCCAGGATCGCTGTTCATGCCACCGTCGCTCACGATCAGTGGATAGAGCACGAACGACAAAGCAGCGAGCGCGAGGACAGTTCCGAGAATGAGCGGAGTCAACTGTCGTCCCTCACGGCGGCGTTCAGCTCCTCCATTTCTTCAGCAGTTGCGTCGACCGGCACTCCCGTCGCCTGCGGCATCAGCTTCTCACGAGCTCCCCATTTGCGAATCAAGCCGGCGACGACCACTCCGCCTGTAACCAGGACGAGTGATGGCAGCAGGTAGCCAACGAGGTTGAACCCCTTCCTCAAGGGCGCCATCAGAATCTGCTCGCCATAGACACTCTGGAACGCGCTGAGAATCTGCGCCGAGTTGTAACCACCCTCGACGAGCGTCATTACGTCGCCATGCATTGCAGGCGACACGCTGCACGAGAAGTCAGTAGTGCGGCAGGTGTAGACATCGAGCACGCAGCCACACTGACATTTGATCTGGTGCTCGAGCTCATCGCGCTTTTCGTCCGTCATCGACGGTTTGGCGCCGACGATCGACGCGAGCTTCACGGGCCGATACGCGTCCTGCTCCATGGGGCCTGCAAATGACTGCGTCGTCTGCATTGCGTTTGCCCGCCCGCCGGCAATGAGCGACGTCGCAAGCACTGATGACGAAAAAATAAATTGTCGTCTCGTCTGCATCAGACCGCCGCCAGTTCCTTCTCTGGAGCCGCTGGTTCGGGCTGCATCACCGCGGCGTAGCCGCCTTCGACGCGTCGCTTCTGCGCCTGTGGCCACATGACGATCAAGCCGCCAAGCGCCATCAAGCCGCCACCCAGCCACACCCAGCGCACGAGTGGATTGAATGTCACACGGATCTCGGCCACCTCGTCATCGCGCATTCCAGCGAGAACGACGTAAACGTCCTGCCGCCACGAACCCATGATCCCGACTTCGGTTGACGGCTCGAACGTCGGCTGACCGCGGGTGTCAACGTGCTGCCTCTTTTCGCTGGTCAGCACGCCTTGCGGCTTTCCGTCACGAGAAACGTCGAGCGCGAGCGCCGTAACCTGACGGTTGAGCTGGTCGTACTGCGAGATTCCCTGGCTCACGAACTTCCACTTGTGCCCGAATGCGTCGGTGAGCTCGCGGACATCGCCATCCTTCAGGTTGACGTCGAACTCTTTCTTGAACGCAAGCCCGGCGAAGGCAGCAAAGACGACAACGATACCCATGTGCACGATGTATCCGCCGTAGCGACGGCGATTACGTGCGACGAGATGCCCAAATGCCGGGATGACGGATTCGCCGTACATCTTTCGGCGGGCCCCAACACCCTTGTAGAACTCTTGAGTGAGCGTCATCGCGACAAACCCCGCGAACGTGTATGCGATCACCGCAGTGACGTCCCTCATCCCGAACAGGAGAAGCACAAATGTAGTCGTGATTCCTGCGATTACTGGTCCAAGGAACTGCCGCTGAAGATTCGCAACTGACGCGCGGCGCCATGCGATGAGCGGACCGATGCCGGTCAGCAGCAAAAGCGCGAGTCCAAGCGGAATGTTGACAGCGTTGAAGAATGGCGGGCCAACGGTGATCTTCTCGCCGCGAACCGCTTCGGTAATAATCGGAAACAGCGTTCCCCAGAGCACCGAGAATGCGATACCGACGAGCACCACATTGTTGTAAAGGAACGCGGCTTCTCGGCTGATCATGCTCTCGAGATTTGCTTTTGCCTCGAGATCCTTGAGCCTAGTCGTGACGAGGTATGCGGTGACAATTATCGCAACAATCAGAAAACCGGCAAACCAGTTTCCGACCGGCGACTGCGCAAACGAGTGAACGCTCGAGATGATTCCACTTCTGGTGATAAACGTTCCGAAGATCGAAAGCAGGAACGTCGAGACTACGAGCGTGACGTTCCATTTGCGCAGCATGCCGCGCTTTTCCTGCACCATGATCGAGTGCAGAAACGCCGTGTTGACGAGCCATGGAAGCAGCGATGCGTTCTCGACTGGATCCCACGCCCAATAACCGCCCCAGCCAAGCTCGACGTACGCCCACCACATGCCGAGGAAGATGCCGGTCGTGTTGAAGAACCACGAAAAGAGTGTCCATCTTCGGACAGCGACCAGCCACTCCGCATCGAGCCGTCGCGTGATCAAGGCTGCAATTGCGAAGGCGAAAGGAATCGTCGTGCCGACGTAGCCCAGATACAGGTTTGGCGGATGGATCGCCATTCCCGGATTCTGGAGCTGCGGATTCATTCCGCGGCCATCGGGCGGAATCCAGTCGAGTCGCTCGAACGGATTTGCGCCAAGGCAAAGCGTTGCGAGGAAGAAAATCAGTACGATCGCGACGGTGCCGGTCACGTACGGCATCAGCGCGCGATTGCGTGTTCGGTTCGTATAAACTGCGATGGCCGAGTAGCCGGCGAGAATCAGGCACCAGAAGAGCATCGATCCGGACTGGCCCGCCCAGAACGACGTGAACAAATAGACTTTCGGAAGATTCGCGCTCGTGAACGACGCGACGTACTTGATGGAAAAATCGTGCGTGAAGAGAGCGGTCCACAAACCGGCCGAGGCGAGCACAACCATCGCAAGCGTCGCATAAATCGCACGCTCGCCACTGACCGTCAGGTCTCGGCGGTTGAATGCTCCCCCAGCAAACGAAACCGTTGCCGCCCAGGTCGCCATCAAAAGGGCAACCCAGAGCGACAGTTCACCGATGAGAATCACGCGCCGCTGGCCGCCGCTTTGTAACCCGGAGTGGCCTTGTACTTGTCCGGCGCGTTCTCATAGCGCGACGCGCATTTTGCGAGAAGCGTTGTTGCGTGGAAGGTTCCCGCGCGGTCGAGTCTGCCTTCTACCACGACGTCAACACCGTCTGTGAAAGTGTCAGGCGTAATTCCGCGGTAGACGACGTTGTACGTCTTTGAGCCGTCGCTCATGGCGAACGAGACCTGCTTCCCGCCGGGCTCGCGTTTGATGGAACCGGGAAC
>JBDUEH010000147.1:0-5962 GCA_040002555.1 Gemmatimonadales bacterium
AAAAGGCGCGACTAACCAGTCGCGCCTTTTTCTATTGTGGCGATCTGCACCGTGCATTCGCCGCCTTCCCACCTTGCGTGAAGCGTCGTCCCGGGCAGCACCTCCCGCCTGACCATTGCGAGCGCGACGCCGCCCTGTCGCGGTGACATCGCAACACTCCGGATGTCTCCCACGACATTCCCCGTATCATCAGTCAACTCCGCGTTAATCGGCGGAACCGACGCACTGACAAAATGAAGGCGTCGCAGAAACCGGTTTACGTGCCCGCGGAAGTGAAGACGAGCCACAGTTTCCTGCCCCGTGTAGCAACCCTTCGTGTAGGAGATCGCTCCAAGAGCGTCAAAATTCGCTTCCTGAGGAATCGTTGCATCGTTCATGTCGATTCCCCACTCGGGGCGACCGGCCTCGATCCGCGCGATTTCCCACGATTGAGGTGAGCCTGGAATTACACCGTTCGAAAGAAGCTCCTCCCTCATCGATTTTTCGAGCGCGATGGGCAGAAAGATCTCGTAGCCCTCAGGCTCGATCTCACTTACGCGTACTACCATGATGCGCGCGCCATCGACGCCGACCGTTACGTGACTGTAAGGATGGAGCTGCTCGAGCGCGTTTTCACTGGCTCCCGTGACAGCCGCGACGATCTTACGCGCTTTTGGCCCAAAGACACCAAGGTCACGAGTTTCTGCAGAAATGTCGCGGTAAGGTGCTATTCGCGGATTGACATACTTCGTGACGATGTCACGCCATCCAACGGTCGCGCGCGCCGATGTGTCCGTAAGAAGCCCATCCTGATCCGCAAAGATCCGGACATCGGCGGCGATCTTTCCTTTCGGTGTGAGCGCTGCCGCGTACTGTCCGTGACCGGGGGTCAACGCCAGAACGTCGTTCGTTACGAGCCCTGTAACCAGCTCGGCCGCGCGCGATCCGCCAAATCGGATCCGAGTTCTGTCGCTCCGATCGATCAGTAGCGCACCAGCGCGCATGGCCGCGTACTCGCTTGCGTCGGACATGCTTTCAATTAAGCGAAGGCACCGCCCAATGCCAACGGTGCCAGACCTGAACCACCACGAAAAATCGCCAACCGAAGTCAGGGCTTCATGGCGTACGATGCGTCTAGAATGTCAACGGGATGAATTGCCCTCGCTCGCGAACCCGACCGTATCAGCCCGGCGCCAATCTGCATCAGACACCCCGGATTCCCCGTCGCGACGAACTGAGCCCCGGTGTCCGCGATGTTATCGAGCTTCGGTGCCAGCACTGCATCCGAAGTCTCAGGCTCTATGAGGTTGTAGATCCCCGCGCTTCCACAGCAATTCTCTGAATCGCGGAGCGGAATCAATTCGAGACCCGGTACGGCAGCGAGAACCGCGAGAGGTGGAAGCGTGATCCGCTGTGCGTGAACCAGATGACAGGGCGCGTCATAAGTCACGCGCAAAGGCATTCGACCGCCGGGAATCGGACCAGCGGCCGCGAGCAGCTCGCTGACGTCCCGCACTTTCGCGGATACGGCCGCTGCACGCGCGCTCCACTCGGGATCGGCGCGAAGTAGATGACCGTACTCTTTCATCATCGCGCCGCATCCCGCGGCATTCACGGCGATGTATTCACTTGGCGATTTCTCGAAGGCATCGATATTCCGGCGCGCCAGGGTTCGGGCACTCTCCAGATCACCCGCGTGCGCGTGCAGTGCTCCGCAACAACCTTGTCCCGGAACAGGCGTCACTTCATAGCCATTCTTGCTGAGAACACGTTCAGTCGCGCGATTTGTCTCGGTAAAAAGTCCTTCCATCACACATCCCAGAAGCACCGACGTAGTGCCGTGCTTTCCAGAACCGCTGGCGTCATAGGGATCCCGCTCCAGCGGTGAACCCGTCGATGCAAGCATCGCCATCGCAAACCCCGCGCGGCCGCCGAGCCGGGACATCAAGCTCGGAATCGGCGTGGCTGCGAATAGCCGCGACCCGAACATCGCAAGTTTGAGCAGCACTGGGTGTGAGAAAACGAACAAGATCAGGCGTGCCGTGAGCGGAGGGAGCTCCGCTTCGCGAAGGGTCGCACGCGTTGCCTCGAGCAAGTGGCCGTAGGGCACACCTGACGGGCATGCAGTTTCGCACGCCCGGCACCCCAGACACCGGTCGATGTGCGCGCGCACAGAGCTGTCATTCGGAGTGACAGTCCCTTCCAGCAGCGATCGCATGAGAAAAATCCGTCCGCGCGGACTTTCGTTCTCGTCTTCGAGCGTGAGATACGTAGGGCACGCCTGAAGGCAGAACCCGCAGTGCACGCACGCGTTGATTCCAGGCAAAGCCGCTGCCAACGGCGTTCCTTCCAGAGCGCACGGACGATTTGCGTCTGCCGGCGTCGGTGCCTCGTCGTGGACCGAAAAAGTTGCAACTGTCATATCAGCCGAGTATGCCGGGATTGAGAATATTCCGTGGGTCGAACGCTGACTTGATACGCTGTGAAATACGATCGCCGATAACTGTCGGCGAGATCAGGGGCCATAGCTCGCGCGGCATGCGCTCCCACACCAGCGTTTCACTTCGGCACGCTTCGGCAATCGCCTGTACGGCTTCAAATCCTGCCGTGGGCGGAAGAATGCAGCGGACAATTCCAAGCCCGGCGCTCGCGTGCATCCGAGCGCCAGGAATTGTCCCGATCATTTTCTCGAGTACCGTCCACATGTCTCCGATCCGTCCCGGAAGCCCTGAAACTCGAACGACGATATTTGACCCGCTTCGATCAGCTGCGGGATCGCCAGCCGGAATGTCGTCAACGATTCGGAGACGCTGCCAAACTTCGGGGAATATCTCAGACACTCCGTCGAGCGATGAAATAGCGTCGACCTGGGCGTCAACAGCGGCGCGATTGCCGCCAAGCTGAACCAGTAATGCCGTCGTGCATGGCAATCCAAGAAGCCCGGCGACTTCTGCGTCAACTATTTCGACCGACATCGGGGTAACTGGCAGGGAGAGAAGCGACTTCACTCTCTGCGCAAACGCCGGCTGGCCGTCGGGCACTGTAAGGGCAAGGCTGACCGGGTGAGGCGGAAGCGAATACAACCTCAGCGTTACCTCGGTGATCACGCCGATAGTTCCCCATGATCCCGTCATGAGTCGAACGAGATCGAACCCAGCGACGTTCTTTACGACACGTCCTCCGCCCCTCACGACGCTGCCTTCACCGGTCACGAATTCGACGCCGAGTACAAGGTCGCGCGCCCGTCCGTATGAATGCGCGAGCGCACCGAATGAACCGGTTGCGATCGTCGCCCCAATGGTTCCGTCGTCACTCCCATGCGGGTCGAGCGGAAACCACTGACCCTGCTCTCGTGTGATGCGGTCGATTTCGCGAAGCGTCATTCCGGCGTTTACGGTGATGGTCAAGTCGCCGGGCACATAGTCGATCACTTCGTCGTGTGCGGCCAACGAGAGAATCTTTGTCGCTTCAACCGCGCGCCCCGCCTCGATCCAGTTGGATCGTCCGGAGATTCGAAGCGGAGTCGCGCTTGCGAGTGATTCCAGAATGACTTCCTGAACCCCGGATGCAGCTGTCGACGAGGCCAAAGGCGGTGCGCTTTGAATGTTCACGACGAGCCCGCGAACAATTTGACTTTGTTGGACGCGCGACCCGACGGCGTTGCCTTCCACTCCTGGCAGGCGTGAATCGGCACGACCTTCCCGGGGTTGGATCGATGCTCGGGGTCGAATACTTCGCGCAGGCGGCACATCGCGCGCAATGAGTCCTCGGAAAAAATGAGATCGATATAGCCAAGTTTGTCGAGTCCAACGCCGTGTTCTCCCGTGATGCTGCCGCCCGCATCGACGCATACGCGCATTATCTCACCCATCGACTTGTGGACGCGTGCGGCTTCGTCCGGGTTGTCGGCATTGTAGGGAATGTTAGGGTGAAGATTCCCATCGCCTGCGTGAAAGACGTTGCAAACCGTAAGGCGATTTTCGGCCGCGATCGCGCCGATTTTTTTGAGCACTTCAGCCAGCTTTGTGCGCGGAATCACCGCGTCCTGAACAACGAGGTGTGGTGCCATTCGTCCCATCGCGCCGAACGCTTTCTTTCGACCCTGCCATAGCCGCACTCTCTCTGCGTCATTGCCAGCGACTTTCACAGATCGTGCGCCGCCGGACATGCAAATGTCGCGAATTGTATCTCGGTCGAAATTCACCCCGGCTTCGGTTCCGTCCACTTCTATTAGCAGTACGGCGTCGGCGTCGGCGGGATATCCGGCCGCATAGACCGACGATTCGACGACTTTGATCGTCGGACCATCCATGAATTCGAGCGCCGCTGGAACAATGCCCGAGGCGATGATTGCCGACGTTACGTGTGCTGCGTCGTCCACCGAAATGAAGTCGGCGAGCATCGTTCTGATTGCGGCGGGCCTTCGAGTGAGCCTTACGGTGACATCGAGCGCGACGCCGAAGCAACCCTCGGAGCCAATGAACGCCCCACGCAGATCGTATCCATCGATCTCACCTTCGGCGTTGCCGAGCGCGACAATCTCACCATCCGGCAGAATTGCAGTGATCGCGATGACGTGGTTCAGAGTCACGCCGTACTTGAGGCAGTGCGGACCGCCAGCGTTTTCCGCGATGTTGCCTCCAATCGTACACGCTGCCTCGCTCGAGGGATCGGGAGCGTACAGCAGACCCAGCGGCGCGACCGTGCGATTGAGAGTGAGATTGACGACTCCGGGCTCCACGACGGCTCGAAGATTCTCATGATCGATCGAGATAACGCGTTTTAGCCGATGGAGTCCGAGGAGTACCACGTCGTCGGCGAGTGCGCCGCCCGATAAGCCAGTCCCCGCTCCGCGCGGAACGAACGCTGTCCCGGCCTCGGCCAACGCACGAACAACCGCAACGGTTTCTTCGCGAGTACCCGGAAATACAGCCAGTCGCGGCTTGCGGCGGTAACCGGGCAATCCGTCGGAGTTGTAGACGAGCAGGTCGCTCTCGCGGGCGAGGACGAAACGCGTGCCGACTATTTTCTCGAGTTTTTCAGCAAGTGCGGTATCGCTCATTAAGCCACTACGCGCGAGGGGAATCTTCTCCTGCCGGGCGGCTGGTCTCGCCGCCGACAAGTAGGAGTATATCCATCTCAAGCGCATACTCCAGCGGCGTATCGACAGTTTGTCCCTCTCCGTCGAATGAGATTCTCGTGTGGCGCCTGCGCATGGAGACCTTGCAGCGCTCAACTATGAACGCGTCCAGCTCGGGTGCACGGGACGCATTATCGACTCCGCGCGAGAACGCGTCGAGGGCGAGGAAGAACAGGCGGGCTTTGCGGCGGCCGCGGACTACCATCACATGAAGGCCGCGTTGACCACCCTTTACACGTCCGCCAAGGGTCGGGATCTTCAGCTCGCGCTCGCCGACCGCCACGAACACAAGTGGGGTTCGGTAGATCTGCTTTTTGCCTTCGACTTCCATCTCCACCGCGATTGTCGGCATCGTAAAGAACGTCCAGATACCGGCGACGAATGTCGCGATCTTGTAACCCAGCTTCGACTCGAGGCGATCGCGGTGCCTCATGAACTTCACGTACGCGCCAATGGAGCTCGTGCCGTGAAACAGGTTTTCCCCAACGCGTCCAACATCAACCGGGCCGACGTCGGGCCCGGCGGCAACCTTCGCTGCTCTGTCGAGGTCGGGAGGAAGGTCGTGATCCTTGGCAAAGTGATTGAGCGTTCCCGAAGGAAGCACCGAGAGCTCGACCCCCGACCCGGCGACAACTTCGACCGCGGTACGAATGGTTCCGTCGCCGCCGGCGATGAGGATTCGCGTCGCGCCCTTCTTGACTGCTGTCTCGATCGCGTCTTTCAGCTTGTCGGGCTGAACTTCATGAACGTCGAAAGGGCCCGTGGCTAATGCCTTACGGGCCCCTTCTGCTGTTCCTGATTCCGGATTGACGAACGCCGGGATGCGCTGAGCGTCCGTTGCCA
>JBDUEH010000148.1:0-5947 GCA_040002555.1 Gemmatimonadales bacterium
AGATCGACGGAGCGACCGAGCGAGATGTGTTTGGACTTGGCTCGACAGGTCAGCCCGGTGGACAGATCAGCGCTAAGGCGATTTCAATCGACGCGATCAAGGAGTACCAGATTCTTCTTGCACCGTACGATGTTCGCCAGGGCAACTTCGGTGGACTTCTGCTCAACGCCATAACGAAGAGCGGAACGAACGCATTCCACGGTTCGGCGTTCTCTTACTATCGTAATCAGGACTACGGCCGCAACGTACCTGTGCTTCGCTCGACTGATTTCAATCGCAAGCAGATGGGCTTCTCGCTCGGCGGTCCGATCCTCAAGGACAAGCTTCAGTTCTTCACCGCAAACGAGTGGACTCGCGAAAGCACGCCCGCGAGTGGTCCCTACCTCGGCCAGCCTGCCGACGCAGCCACCAAGTTCGCCTTCAGTCAGGCTGACATCGATCGCTTTAACGCAGCTTACACGGCAAAGAACGGAGCTGCACCCGGATCTGCGGGCATTCAAAACAGCGAGATCCCGATGAACAACCTGTTCGGCCGGCTCGACTTCCAGATGAATGCCAACAACCGTCTCGTTGCGCGCCTCAACTACACGGACGCAACGAATAACGGACGCCGGCAGAATTCACGTAACTCCACGACGGCCGTTCTGACGTCGAATTTTCACTCCATTAACAGCAAGAAGTTGGCGCCCGTTGTGCAGCTTTTCTCGAACTTCAAGAACGGCATGAACAACGAGGCGTTCGGCGGCATCACACGGGTTCGCGACCGTCGTGTCGCTGAAGGCGATCCCTTCCCGCAGGTCAAGATCAGCGTGCCCGGCACGAGCAATAGTATCATTGCCGGTACCGACCAGTTCTCGCAGGGCAATGAGTTGGATGCTGACACGTACGAGTTCACGGACAACTTCACGATTCCTCGCGGCAGCCACAGCTTCGTTGTCGGCACGAGACAGGAGTATGTCAAGATCCGAAACCTGTTTTCGCAAAGCAGCCTTGGTGTCTGGACGTTCGCTGATATCGCAAGCTTCGAGTCAGGCACAGCAAACGGCTTCCGTCGCGCATTCATTCTCGGCGGCACCCCGGCCGGTACCGACCCGAATGTGTACTTCGATGCGCTTCAGTCGGCTTTCTATGCGCAGGATACGTGGACTGCCACTCCGAAGTTGACGTTTACGATTGGTGTTCGTGGGGACAAGAGCAACTTCCTCACGAAAAATTCGTATGCCCCGGCAATTGACTCAGCGTATCCGGGTCACGATACGCCGTCGGGCGCTTTGCAGTTTTCACCACGTGCATCTTTCAACCTCGACGTTACTGGCGACCAGATCAACCAGCTCCGCGGTGGAATTGGCCTCTTCGTCGGGACGCCTCCGTACGTCTGGCTCGAAAACGCGTATGCACAGAACGGAAACATCATCACGTTTCTTCAATGCGGTTCAGGCTTCGGCAACGCAGCTAACCCGGCTCCTGTTTTTAGCGTCGATCCAACTAAGTACACCACCTGCGCCAATGGACAGGGTGCCAAGCCGATCGGCGATGTGAGCTTCCTCGACAAGAACATCAAGTTCCCGCAGCCGATGCGCGCGAACCTCGCGTTCGACAGGGTACTCCCTGGCAACCTCGTTGCCAGCGTCGAAGGGCTTTACTCGAAGACGCTCAATCAGCTGTTCTTTGTAAATCGTAACCTTGCTGCGCCGCGGGCGACGGATGCCCACGGTCGGTCGATATATGGCACATTTGCCACGACGGGAGTTGCGACGACAGACAGACCGGCGCTTGTTGTTGCGAACGGCGGAACTTCCCGCTTCAGCACCGCGATCGACATTCAGAACCAGAACAAGGATTACGCATACAACCTCACGGGCCAGCTCAGAAAGCGCTATTCAAATGGCTGGGAGGCGCTCGTCGCATACAATTACGGCCACGCTTATGACGTCCAGAGCTTTACGTCAAGCACGCACATTTCCAACTGGTCGTTTGGTCGAACGATTGGCGCTAACACGCCGCAGGAAACTCCAGCGACCTCGACTTCCCTGTTTGATCAGCCGCACAAGATCAGCGCATTCGTAACGAAGACACTGGGTTGGGGCAGACTGGTCAACAGCGACTGGGCTCGAGGCCTTGGCACAGACATCACGTTTTCGTACCAGGGAGTTTCTGGTTCGCCGCACGACTATGTATATGGTGGATCCGGCGGCCGCGGCGATGTCAATGCCGACGGTATTGTTGGAAACGACCTGATCTACATTCCGACTGACGTCAATGACGTCAACCAGATCAAGTTTGCGACCGCCACGTTCTCGGGCGAATCGTTGACCGCCGCGGATCAGGCCCTCGCTTTCGAGCAGCTTATCTCGAAGACCCCGTGCCTGAATTCCCAACGCGGAAAGATTCTCGAGCGCAACTCGTGCCGGCTGCCGTTCTCCAACAACGTCGACCTTTCGTTGCGGCAGGACATTCCGCTCATATCGGGAGGGCAGCGTGTTGCTCTTCAGCTCGACATCTTCAATTTCGGGAATCTCCTGAACAAGAACTGGGGCCAGCAGCAGGTCAGCCCCTACGGTTCGTTCAACAACCTGACGCTACTGACGGAAACGGCGCTCTCGAGCATCGACCCCGCTACCGCAGTGCCAACGGTTACCTATAACTACCGCACTCTCGATCCGAACAAGACGGGTACAATCCGGCCGTACCAGGTTGGCAACTTTGTCTCGAACTACTGGAGAATGCAGCTCTCGGCGCGTGTAAGCTTCTAGGCGCCTCCGTAGTCAACGAAGCGGGTCCGGACGAAAGTCCGGGCCCGTTTTCGTTTTCTGTCATCCTTCCTTTTGACATAACTCTTACGCCGCCACAGTCCTTCTGACTGTTGCCACTCCCCGGTCCTGCGCCTACTGTTACCGGGCAAAGCATTTTTCTTTAGGCCGAGCCGCACATGAGAATCTCCGCAGGCGGTTTCGCATTGTTTGCCAGCATGCGGCGTGTACTGTTTGCGCTTGTAATAATCGCTGCGTTTTATCCCGGTTCGTCCCGCGCTCAGCAGCTCCAGACAGATCAGTCATCTATTGTCGTCGCGTTCGTGACCGATACCACCGGACGCCCACTGGAAGGCGCTCAGGTCGAAATAGTCGGAACCTCACTGCGCGGAAGCACCGATGAAGCAGGACGCGTAGCCCTACTCGCTGTTCCGCCCGGGAAAGCAGTTCTCCGAGTCAGGCATCTCGGTTTCGGAGAACTGACAATTGCCATCTCGGTGACGCCGGGTACCCTCTCCGACAATCACTACAGGATGAAACCGGTTGCGACCGATCTGAAACGGATCGTTGTTCGCGCTAGCCAGTTGAAACCTGAGCGATACGGAAACACCGGGCGCTTCGACGATTTCTACCGACGCCGCGCGGAAGGGAATGGAACGTTCCTGACCCGCGAAGACATCGATAAGCGTCAGGCCCAGAAATCCGAAGATTTGCTTCGCCTCGTCACCGGCGTCCGCATCCGGTATCGCGGGATGACGCCCTTCGTTCAGTTCCTGCGATGTGAGCAGGTGAACGTGTACATCGACGGCATTCGCAGTCACGATGCCTTCAGGGACTACGCTTCCCTGAGTCCCCTGGATATCGAGGCAATCGAGGTTTACCATGGCCTCGCGACCGTTCCTCCGGAGTTCAGCCCGGAACCAAATGACTGCGCGGCGATAGTAGTGTGGACAAGGTGGCACGGCGCACAGAAGTAGTTGATGCAGTGGCAGTCCTTCGTGCCGGACTACACCTGCCGTGCCGTACCGTACCGTACTACACCTGCCGTGCCCGCCCTTACCGGTAGCTGCTGTGCCCGCCTTTCCTAGAAGATCTTGAGGTTAATGTACCGCCGAGGATTCTTCTTCAGGTCTACCATGATCGAATCCATGTGCGCGATCAGCGAGCGCACATCGTTGTAGGCACCAGGATCGTTCAGCGCCAATCCCACCGATCCCGTTCCGCCGTTCACCTTCGCAATTACTGAATCGAGCTTGGCGCTCGTCTGCTTGAAGTCGGCGGACAGCACCGCAAAGTTTTCCGACGTCGCGCGAACGTTCTTGAGAGTCGAGTCGATCTTGGCTGAATCAACACCGGACGTCGCCCTGCGGAGCGACGCCTGAGTCATCGTCAGCTGACGGTTCTGCTCCGCGGCGACGGAACTGAACTCGGACACGAGTTTGTTCATGTTGAGCATCAGCGCATTCGACGACGCCAGCGTCTTGCGCAGGTCGGCGACTCCGCCAGACGCAACGAGCTCTTTGTTCAGTGCCGTTGTGATTGCGTTCACTGACGTCGCGATTGAATCGCCCTTGCTCGTCAGCTCAGCAATTCCCGGCGCGCTCGGACCAACCGGGATCGTGTCGTTCTCCGGTATCGAGAGAGGATTGGGGCGCTTGGGCGTCAGCGCGATTGCCATATCTCCAAAGATTCCGTTTGGGATCACGGTTGCCACAGTGCCTTGCGGAACTTTGTAATCCTTTCCGACGCGGAACGTCGTGAGGACTGTACCGTCCTGCCGAAGCTGGACTTCATCCACGTAGCCGACATTCACGCCAGCGAGCAGAACCGGCTGCCCTTGTTTGAGGCCCGACGACCACGGGAACTTCGCGTACAACGCGTAGCCCTTTGACAGTCCGCCTCTCGCCAGCCAGAGTGAGCCGAGGATCGCAACGATGATTGCGACCGCCATCACGATTCCAACCAGTACATCGTCGCGTTTCTTCATGCTTGTAGGTAGGGTGCGAGCAGGATTGCGGTGAGCGCGTCGAGCACGAGAATCGCCACCGATGTGATGACCACTGCCTGTGCGGTGCTGCGTCCAACTCCTTCAGCTCCGGCAGTGGTGTTGTAGCCTTCGTAGGAACAGAAAAATGCGATCGCAGCGCCGAAGATAGTCGCCTTGATGATGCTGTAGACGATCTGAAACGGCCCGAATGCGAGTCGCAACCCTTCCGAAAATGCAGTGGAAGTGACGTCGGTCGCCAGAATTGCCGTCAGGAACGCGGTGCCAACGCCGATGGCGTTCGCGAGAATCGTCAGCATCGGAATCATGATGACCGCCGCTATCAGCCGCGGCACGACGAGGTAGCCGATGGGGTCATATGCGAGCGTCTCGAGCGCGTCGATCTGTTCCGTTACGCGCATAGTTCCGATCTCAGCAGTGATTCTCGCGCCAACCCTTCCCGTGAGTACCAGTCCAGTGAGCAGAGGACCAAGCTCGAGAATGATCGACTGTCGAGAGATGAGACCGACAACCGAGAGCTGCACGCCGCCGAAGAGCTGGTATCGCGTCTGAATTGCAGTGACCGCGCCGATGAACGCTGCTACGATCGCCGCTAGTGGAAGTGAGTCAACACCGATATTCCGCATCTGCCGGATGGTCTCGGCCGCATACGTCTTCGGGTCACCCAGCGCGCGGACGATGTCGCGCATGAAATAGCCGCGCTCGCCGATTTTTGCGAAGAGAGACTTCGTCTTGCGGAAGGTCAGGTTCTCACCCGCGCGAAGAGAACGGCGCCAAGTACGCCGAACACGATACTCGGTGTCCACGCCGCGATTTCAGGTGGCACCAGTCCGTTCGCTCCCATTCCCTTGGTCAGCTGCACGAGAAAAATGAAGACTACAGTGGTGCCCAGCGCCAGCCCTACGCCATACGCGGCTCCGCCGCGTTGCGTGCTCGTCGCAAGAGAAGCCGCGAACAACAAAATGATCAGGCTCGTTATCGGAATGACGATCTTGAGCATCTGCTCGACCTTCAGCTGGTTGACGTCCGCACCGGACCGTTCCATCGCGCGGATAAAGCGTCCGAGCTCCTGGAAGTCCATGTCCTGCGGTGCCTTCGGTTGAACCATCAGATCCTGTGGCCGCTCCTCGAACCGGTTATCGCGCGCCGAGTCGAAAGAGTAGGTGATGTCCTCGAGTGAATCGGTGAGGAC
>JBDUEH010000149.1:0-5939 GCA_040002555.1 Gemmatimonadales bacterium
CGCATCCAATGGCGCAGGATCTTCCTCGCCGAGTGCGCGAGGAAGCTGTTGCCATCTCTCGCGCAGGCCGGCGTAGTTTCATGGCACCCGTCAATGCGTTGCATCTCTACTACAAGCTCACGCACATGGTAGACGAAAACAGCGACCCTACCTTCGACAGCTCAGTGACCGCCGAACAGGAAAGAAAGACCGCACAGCTTGACCTGCCGCTCAGAAAAGTCAGCAGTCGCTAAAGCGCCGTAGCGAGTTCTTCCTCTTCAACTGAGCCGCCCATATATCGCCCTTCTCGGAGAAACGCGCAGGCACAGTCTGGATAGTGAACTCTCGAGGGTCCAGGTTATCGGCAAGCTCAGTCCACTCGAGTGGTGTAGAAACGAGCGCCTCCGGATTTGCGCGCGCCGAGTATGCGGCGGCGACAGTCTTTCCGATGATGTTCTGCAGGTAGTCCACATAAATCATCGCAGCTCCGCGCGCTTTGACGGAACGCTCTATGGTCGCCTCCTTTGGATGCTCCTGACAGACTCTCGTAGCAATGATCTGCGCGACAAGTGTTGCCGCTTCGTTCGGCGTATTCGGAGGAAGCGGCATGTAGATATGCATGCCGGTCGAGCCCGATGTCTTCAGTGCGCCGTGTAGGCCCAGATCATCCATCACCTCCAGTGCCCATCGCGCGACCTCCCGCACCCGGCTGAATGTGGCGCGATCACCCGGATCCAGATCGATGATGCTGTAGTCCGCATGGTCGAGCGATTGTATTCGCGAGTGCCACGGATCGACAGAGATGCTGCCGAGTTGAACGGTGTACAGCAGGGTTGCGAGGTCGCCGCCGACAATGCGGACGTTCGTGGAGCGGCCTTCGGTATGGATTGTCTCGGTGCGAACAAACTCAGGTGGTTCTCCTGCATTCTGTTGGAAGAAAGATGGTCCGGTGACGCCGTTAGGAAATCGCTTGAGCACCAGCGGCCGGTCGGACATCACAGGCAGCACAAACGGAGCGATAGTCGCGTAGTATCGCATCAAGTCGCCTTTGGTGAGCTTCTTCTTGGGAAAGAACACTTTGCCAAGGCTTGTAACGTCGATGCTCACGTTCTTACCGACTGACAATTTGCCGCTGCCGCTGCTGCTCTCTATTTCTGTAAGCTGAGCAACGACGCCTGGGACAGTCTTGCCGGTCTTAGCGGTTTTTCGCGCGGGCTTTTTCTTCGCGGCGTCTTCAGCCACCGTGCGTTGCGCATAAATCCGGCGGCGTGCGGAAGACTTTCCGACCAGTCCGGTAGTACGCTTCGGTTTGGGGGGTTCGGACTTCACGGTTTTCTTCTGCATGCTCGTGCCCTCATCGGCCATCAGATCTCCGAGGTAATATGACGCCAAAAAAAACAATTCGAGTGCTGCCGAATTGCCGAATCGTGCCAGGTCACCCAACGAAAAAAGCCCCGGATTAACGGGGCTTTCGGTTCATTTTGTCGATGATCAGTCACGGCTTCGTGACTTCCGCCGCTTGCGGGCCTTTCTGTCCCTGAACCACTTCAAACTCTACCTTGTCGCCCTCTGCGAGAGACTTGAACCCTGCGCCTGAGATTGCGCTGAAGTGAACGAAGACGTCGGGACCGTCCTCACGAGAGATGAAGCCGAATCCCTTCGCGTCGTTGAACCACTTCACTGTGCCGGTGATGCGTGACATGACTCTTTCCTTTCCCCTCAGAGGGGTCTGACTGTAATCACTGGTGCTTCTCTACGGGTGCATCAGTGCATGTGCACCGGGTGTCGACCGCCGCCGTTCTCGGTGCATGGATCATCGCCGTGGTGCGCGGACGATTGCTGCAAGATTATCGGGCAAGTTTTGTGCAATTGCATGGCGGGTGGCTGGCATTGGCGGGTAATTCAGGCCGCCCCGGCTGCGCTTGCGATGTATCGTGCAGTTCGGCCACAGCTTCGACACCGTAGAGTAACGTGCGACATCGGTGCTGGAGGATATTGTCCGGGCTCACGTTCGATGGGGCCGGAACATGAGGGACAACTAAGCGGTCCACCTGATCGATCGCTGTTGATGAGGTGAAGCACTTGAGCGGGATTATACGTGTTTGGACGCGGCTTACGCATCGGCCCTCCGACGGCCCTTCCTGTCTCGGGAACACGAGGCAGGCAGGACATACTGTTGGAGCCGCTGGACTACGACAAAGCACCGCGCAGACCCGGACCACTGCCGGAGCATTCCTGCTCGCTGCTCTTCTAGGTGGATGCGGGCCTCACGCTCACATCCCTTTGCGACCCATTGAATTACCCGGTGCGCTGGCAGCGTCTGATAGTGCGGCGTTGCTGGCGCGGAGCCTGGCACCGGTCTTGTACATCCAGCGGGATGAAACGTTCCCCCTGTCCCGGGTGGTCGCGGTGGTCCACCCGGCCAAGCCCATAGTTGCCTACCACCTCCTGTGGCGGGACGACGTCAACGGGTCCTGGATTCCGTTCACCGTTCCGACAGACGAAGAGGTGGTTTGGATTGGATACGACTCTTCGCTCGCACCGACGGACGTGTGGACCTACTGGCATGGTGCGATCCTCCATACCAAATGGCCACGATCCCAAGTGGCGATTTATGTACAATGGGGAAAGCATGGCTCGTTGCCGGCTGGGATTCGGGAAAGCAGCCTTCCGAAGACCAGGAGCCTCAACTTCTTTTTCGCGGCGACACGGTTTCTGATCCCGGATCAGATACTGGGGCGCGCGGTGCGAAAGGGGGAGGTGTTCTTCCCGCACAGCTACAAACGGTATCGCGACTTTTCGCACGTCATGCCGCTTTCAGAAAAGCTCGACGCAATTACGACGACGGAAAAACCTGAAAAGGTTCTTCAGGCACTCTTCGGGAAGTACTCACACAAGCCGAACTGGCCGCCGGGACTCTAGCTCAGGAACGGGGAACCAACTTCAAGTCGCGTAGACGATCTCGCCTTCGGCATCGATGCCAATCTCGTGTTCCATACCACAGACGCCGCAGGTCTTGGAGATATGCCAGATCTCTCCAAGTCGCTTCTTGTTCGATTCCGAAGCCGGCGTGACCTTCATCTTCTTGAAGCTGTATTCGCCGCAATTTTCGCAGGGGTGAGAGCGGGCAATCCGTTCCGCCCGCTCCTGAGTGATCTGCTTCAAGTCAGTTTCTTCGGCTCGTCGGGTGCCGGTGTCCTCGGTTCTGGTGACCTGTCTCCTGGAACCGAGGCGCGATTCACAAGCTCTCTCAGACCTCCAATTGCGCCCATCACGCCCGCTGCTTCTGCCGGAAGGAAGATTGTGGTGCCCTTGCCCTGAGCGAGTGTTGGAAGCGCTTCCAGATATTTCATCCCCAGCAGATACATCGCCGCCTGGCCTTCTGGTAAAGCGCCGGCGATTTTCTGAATTGCTTCGGCCTCTGCGGTAGCCATTGCCAGCCGCGCGGTCGCAAGTCCATCGGCGCGCAAAATCGCTGCATCCTTTTCTCCCTCTGCGCGACGAACCTGCGATTCACGTACACCCTCGGCTTCGAGAATCGCTGCGCGCTTGCCGGCCTCCGCATTCGTTACTGCGGCGCGACGCTCACGCTCGGCGCGCATCTGAAGCTCCATCGATTGCTGGATGTCCCGCGGCGGCTCGATTGCCTGAAGCTCAACACGAGTGACATCTACTCCCCATCCGATAGAGGCCTCTTCGATCACTTCGCGCATGCGCTTGTTGATCACGTCGCGGCTGCCGAGCGTTGCGTCGAGCTCCATCTCGCCGACGATGTTGCGAAGCGTGGTTTTGGTGAGCGTCTCGAGAGCGTAGGGAAGATTCTGCACCGAATACGTCGCCTTCTGTGGGTCGGCAACGCGGTAGTAAATCACCGCGTCGATGTCGATGGTGACGTTGTCCTTTGTGATGACAGGCTGACTCGGAAAGTTGAGCACCTGCTCACGAAGATCGATTCGAGAGGTGTGCCCGGCGGTGATTCTCTTTACGCCAGATACGTCAGCCTCGAAGTACCGAACGTCAATCGTTCGGGGCGACTCGATAAACGGGATGAGAATGTTGAGTCCGGAACGGGCCACGCGATGAAAGCGGCCGAGCCGCTCGACGACCATTACTTCGGCCTGTCCGACGATCTTGAATGATTTCATTGCGACAAGAACGGCCAATGCGGCCACTATGCCGAGTACGATTAAGCCACCACCCATAGGTGTGCTCCGGAGAGAGAATCAGCAATCAATAATGCAAGAAAATCCGCCGCCACGGAATTCCATGACGACGGATTCAACTACCGGCAGCAACAATCAGTGATTCGCTGAAGCTGTTGTCTGTTCCTTAGCAACAGCGGCGAATAGATCTCGCTGAGTGAGACGATTCTTGATCAGATCGATGGAGCGCCGCAACTGCGAGTCGTCGGCAATGTCGCGTCTCTTCGCTGTCGAATCACCAAATGCGATGCGCGAAATGCTGGAACCCAGCAGGCGATCGATCTCTGAACCGCCGGCTTCGAACTGCGCCTTGTCGACCTTGACGCCCTGGGCAACAAGCCTGTTGTAGAACTCGTCATGCCACGCCTTTGTAACCGCGAAACCCGGCTGAACTTTCCCTTTTTGCTCGACGGCGAAGTTGATTAGAGTCGTGCGAAATATCTGAGCTTTTGGCGCAAGCGCGGTGAGAAGTTTCTGCTCGTTCGCGCTCAGCGTGTCGGGCTGGACAATTACATCAGGAGTGATAGCTCCGCCGCCGTAAACAATGCGACCTCCGTCAGACTTGAACTTCGGACGCGACCTGCGAACGGAGTCTTTTTCCATGGAGTCGGGCAATACCTCTACGAAAGATCCGTCGGGAAGGAGCTTGCGCTCTTTCTGAATCGACCGGCCGCTCGGCGTATACCACTTGGCGGTTGTCATTTTCAGTGCGTACCCGCCGTCGAGAGGATAGACCGTCTGAACGAGTCCCTTTCCGAATGACGTCGTTCCAACGATGACTGCGCGGTCGTGATCCTGGAGGGCGCCTGCGACGATCTCGGATGCCGACGCAGTGCGGCCGTCTGTGAGAACGATGAGTGGAATGTTCGGTGCGATGGGGTTGTCAGCGGCGTTCAGGACTTCCTGGAAGCCGGCGCGACCACGGACGCTCGACACTTCCTGTCCCTTGTTGAGGAAGAGGTTGGCAACAGTTGCGGACTGGTCGAGATAGCCGCCGCCATTTCCGCGAAGGTCGAAGATCAGGCCTTTCGCCCCCTCGGCCGTCAGTCGCTTGATGGATGCGTCGAGCTCTTCAGTTGCGGTTTCATTGAACTGCTGAAGAGGTACGTATCCGATCTTGCCATCGAGCATGATCGCGTATGGAACTGCCGGAATGCGAACGTTCGCTCGTGTGAACGTCACCGGAATCGGCTCGGCGACGCCGGTACGAAGGAATTTCACGTTCACTTTTGTGCCCGGAGTTCCCTTTAGAACGTCGGAGACTTGCTGCGTTGACCAGCCACGCGTGTTGGCCGTGTCAACCTGAACGATACGGTCGCCTTCAATGACGCCGGCAGCTTCGGCCGGGGTGTGCGGAAATACGCGCTGAACGGTGATGAACTTGTCTACCTCACCGATTTCCATTCCAACGCCGCCGTACTTTCCGCCGGTCTGCGCATTGAATTGCGAAAGCTCTTTCGGCGAAAGGAGAACTGAGTATGGGTCGTTCAATTCGTGAACGAGTCCGCGGGCTGCCTTTTCGTATAGCGCGGCTGCGTCGACGCTGTCGACGAACCGGTTCGAGACGATGCTGAGAACCTGGTCGAGCAGGCGTGCGCCATCACTAGCGGCGCGTTCCTGCGCGACGAAGCCGCCGGCGAGAAGCGGCACCGCGATGAGCCCCAGAAGGGCGAATTTGCGTCGATTGAACATACCGTCCTACTATTGAGTGAGCTTACGCTGAAGGTACTAGATACGCCCCGAAACTGTGAGTGTTCC
>JBDUEH010000150.1:0-5937 GCA_040002555.1 Gemmatimonadales bacterium
CCTCTATTGTTGGTGAAGATTGCGGGAGAATGTTGCCATGACGGTCGATGCCCGATAGTCTCTCGAGAATCGTTTCGGGATTTTGTCCCTCGAAGATGAATTTTCTGGCGGCACCGAGTGCGAGCCGGCGTGGATTCAACGGGCCTGTCATTTGGGGTCAATTTAATTGACGCATCGCTCCGGAGGGGCCGGCGGGACCTTCACGATCCCTCTAGGTCGTTCTCGGCTCGCTCATCCTGTGAAAGACGGCTTCATCAACTACCTGACCATCCTTGAGATGCTCAACGACAATCCTCTCGAGCAGCTCGGGAGTGACGTGGGCGTACCACACGCCCTCGGGATAGACCACGACAATGGGACCGCCACCGCATACGCCGAGGCATGGGGTTTCGCCCCGTTTGACCCGCGTTGGTCCGAAGAGGAGGTCCTCCCTTTGAAGCAGTGACGCGAGCAGCGAATAGAGGCCCCTGCCCCGCTGGTCGGGAGAGCAGAAGCCTCCAGTACATACGATCACATGCCGCGAGTAGGCTTCCATCACCGGATCCCGCTCGCTGGCCGGAATTTTCGTCAAACCTTATACCGTCCCATTTCCGAAAGATGGCCCCGGCGTAGTGCTGTTGACAGTCGAAGATGCGGGAGATTGTTTCTGATACTCGCTTTCCGGAGACAACATGGCGGCTACTGCGACATCCGACGATCAGTCGATCGCGAAAAAAGGCTACGCGCATCCTGATTCGCTCGTCAGCACCGATTGGCTGGCTGCACATCTCGACAATCCGACAATCCGCATCATCGAAAGCGATGAAGACGTTCTTCTATATGACACCGGCCACATCCCCGGCGCCCAGAAGGTTGACTGGCACGAAGACCTGAACGACTCCGTCATGCGGGATTACATCTCTCCGGAGCTGTTCGGGAAGCTTCTTCAAACGAAGGGCATCGACGAAAACACGACGGTGGTCTTTTACGGCGACAAGAACAACTGGTGGGCGACGTACGCGTACTGGGTGTTCCAGCTGTTCGGTTTCTCGAACGCGAAAATTCTCGATGGAGGCCGCATCAAGTGGGAGCTCGAGGGCCGGGAGATGGTGACCGACGTTCCCACGTTTCCGGCGACTTCTTTCAAGGCCGGCGAGCGGGACGACAAGAAAATTCGAGCTTTCATGAGCCAGGTTCGTGAACACGCCGATGCGGGCAAGAAGCTCGTCGATGTCCGCTCACCCGATGAGTTCAGCGGCGCCAAGACGCACATGCCCGACTATCCGCAGGAAGGAACCCTTCGCGGCGGACACATCAAGGGAGCGCGTAGCGTTCCGTGGGCGCGGGCGGCAAATCCGGACGGCACATTCAAATCTGCCGATGAGCTTCGCGCGATTTACGAGACCGAGCAGGGCCTGAAATCCGGCGACGACATTGTTGCGTATTGTCGGATCGGCGAACGATCGTCACACACGTGGTTCGTCCTCACCCACCTGCTGGGATACGACAAAGTGCGGAACTACGATGGAAGCTGGACCGAATGGGGAAATGCCGTCCGCGCTCCGATCGAAAAGGGCGCGCAGGTTTGACGGCACCATCCAGGATTCTCGTCAACTGGACAGGCGACAGGAAATTCGAATCGGCGCGAGAAGGGCGTCCGGGCATTCTGCTCGACGGAGACGGCAACGATGCGCCGTCACCACCCGATGCGCTGCTCGCGGCTCTCGCGTCGTGCGTGTCGGTTGACGTAGTGGACATCCTCGCGAAACGCCGGACTCCAGTCGAGACTTTTGATGTCGAGGTACTCGGCGTCAGAGCCGAGACTACTCCTCGGCGATTCAACCACGTGACGCTGAACTTCACGATCATCGGGAAGGGAATCGAGCGAGTACACGTTGACAGAGCGATCGATCTGGCTGTGAACAAGTATTGCAGCGTGAAGGATTCGCTCGACCCGAACATGCCAGTGGTCTGGACGCTCGACTTGAACGGATCAAAAGAAGCGTGATGGCGATCATCCGCCTCATCCTCACGGTGGTTCTGTTTGCCGCTGCGCTGCTCACGGTGATTCCGGCGCAGACATACTTACTGTGGGAGGCGTCGGTTGCTGTGAACGGGCTTGGACATTGGCTCGCCGTTATTGGCGTGCTGCTCTTGTTGCCAGGCGGGAAACGCGGAATTGGCAAGGCCAGCGCGATCCTCGCTACGGTGTCGGTAATTCTTCTGTTGTTGCCGGTGCTGCAGGCGACGCTCATCGCGCGGAATCTGCCGCCTCGCGTCACGTCCGCATTTGGAGATGTGCAGCCGGCTTCATTGCCGGGCGCAGATCCCAGAACAAAGCCGCTGTCGTTTTTGACGCTATTCAGAAACCCGCCGGCGCCCGAGGTTCGAAGGACAACTCTCTCCTACGCGACTCGGGATGGGAAACCCCTCGACCTCGATGTGTATCGTCGCGATCGCGCGATGCCCCCGGCGCCTGTGATCATTGCGATTCATGGAGGATCGTGGCGTGGCGGAAATCGCGCGGACCTTCCGGCGCTCAACTACTATCTCGCCTCGCGTGGTTACGTTGTCGCGACGCCGAGTTACAGGTTTGCGCCGGAGTTTCCGTTTCCGGCGGCGTCAAAGGATATCGATGCGGCGATTTCGTTTCTGAAAGCGAATGCGAAGCAACTCGGTATCGATCCGACGCGGATCGTATTGCTTGGGCGGTCGGCTGGTGGACAGCTCGCGCTTCTCGCCGGGTACACGAGAAACGATTCGGCAATCAAAGGAGTCGTGTCACTCTATGGTCCGACGGACCAGAAATGGGGATGGGACAATCCGTCCAACCCGCGCGTGTATAACAGCGCCGAGACGCTGAATGCGTTCTTGAACGGGGATCCTGTGCATCAGCCAGAGGCCTATCGCGCGTCATCGCCGTTGAACTTTGTCGGAGGTAAGACGCCGCCGACGCTGATGATACATGGTAAGATGGATCCGCTCGTTTCGTCGCGGCAGAGTCTTCGGCTTGATTCTGCGCTCGTTGCCAACAAGCGGCCGCATCTCTTTATCGAGCTGCCATGGGCTACACACGGATGTGACTACATCTTCAATGGGCCGTGTGGGCAGATCAGTACTTATGCGATCGAGCGGTTTGTTGCGGCCGTGACAAGGTAGCGGAACTGGAACGGCGGGAAAAGCCGTGACCAAGGCAGTTCCAGTAGTTACCGCCCTCGCTTTTTCGCGTCGTACGAGCCCTGCTTCATGGTCGCCCACTTTTTTTCGGTAAGCTCGAGTTCACCGCGGAGCTTCGCGTAACTCTCATACCGTTCTGTGCTAATCTCACTCGCGGCGACTGCATCGCGCACCGCGCAATCAGGCTCGATGAGATGAGTACAGTCCGCAAATCGACATTGATCTATCAGTGGCCGAAATTCCGGGAAGCACGCATCGAGATGCTCCGATGGCATTCCCCACATGCCCACTTCGCGGAGACCCGGCGTATCGACAACGAACCCATCGTCGGGCAGCGGGTGCATCACAGCGCCAACCGTCGTGTGACGTCCCTTGTTAACGGACTCGCTGATCTCTCCAACGCGAAGATTGAGTCCTGGATACATGCCGTTCAACAGCGACGACTTCCCCACTCCTGACGGACCACTGAGTACAGAAGTACGTCCGGCGAGTACGTCGTGCAGCCCCGTCAAACCGATCTGCTTCTTCACGCTGGTGAAATTCAACGAGTATCCCGCCGCGGTGTAATCCCTGAACCTGTCGCGTGCTTCATCCTCGTCAACCAGATCGATCTTGTTGATAACGATACGCGGCTCCAGGGCGTTGCCCTCGGCGATTACGAGAAAGCGATCGAGCATCCGAACGTGAGGCTCCGGCTTCGCAGCCGCAAAAACGATCGCGACCTGATCGACGTTCGCTGCAACGATTCTCTCGCCGTGACCTCCGCCGGGCATTCTCCGCGCGAGCTGGGATTTTCTTGGAAGAATCTCGGTGATCGCCCACGTACCCGTCGTTTCCTGGTCGAGCAATATCGAGTCGCCGACGGTGAGCTTGAGCCCTTCTTCGGCCTTCTTCAGCCGTCCGCGCATCGACGCGTCGAACATCTCACCATCGCTCGCTCTGACCCGCCAGACCCCGCCAGTACCGCTCATCACGATCGCTTTGCGACGATCGTCCGCGATTTCGGGCTCCGTCACTGAGTGGGTTCGTCGTGCATCGCTTCCCACCAGGGTCTTCCGGCAGTATCTCGCTTTGCGATTCCATGATTGAGCTCGGTTACCGCGTCGTTGAGAAGAATCGCTCCCATCTTTTCGCGCGCTTCCTGCTCGCTCATTCCATAAACCAGGAAATCGGTTTCGACGTGACCGGTCGCGACGGGGTCACCGATTCCCCAGCGAACGAATAACAAATATCCGGCGAAGGGCTGGGAAGGATCGCCGGTTGAGTCCGTCATCACCTCGGCGCTGTACGACGTTCCGTCTTTTCCCTCGAACGCTGGTGGACGCGCATGGACCGCAGTGTATCCGCCGACCGTGTTCGCATCGCCCTTGGAGTGATCCGCGGGGAGAAACTGGCTCATCGCTAACTTTTGCTCCGGCCAACCATCTCCTTGATGACGTTGCCGATGATGAACATCACGTTCGCTGGACGTTCTGCCAGGCGGCGCATGAGATATGGATACCATTGCGTGCCGTAGGGGACGTACACCCGCATACGAAAGCCTTCCTTCACGAGCTTTTCCTGAAGGTCACGCCTCACACCGTAGAGCATCTGGAATTCAAACTTCTCGCTCGCGATGTCGCTCTCTCGTGCGAAGCGTTTTACCGCGGTGACGATTGCTTCGTCGTGTGTCGCAATTCCCGGATAGTGTCCATCGGTGAGCAAAAGCTTCATGCCGCGGAGATAGGAGTCATCAACGTCCTTCTTGTCAGGATAAGCTACCGTTGCCGGCTCCTTGTATGCGCCCTTGCAGAGGCGCACCCGCGCGCCGGCCTTGTTCGCCACTTCGATGTCCGAGGTCGTGCGATAGAGGTAGCTCTGGAGAACTATGCCCACATTGCCGCGATACGACGGATACAGTCGCTCGTAGAAAAGATCCAACGTCTTTTCAGTGTAGTCGCTGCCTTCCATGTCGAGGCGAACGAAACTCTCGTAGTCGCGCGCCTTATCGAGGATGTTCTGCATGTTCGACACGCAGAGATCTTCCGAGATATCGAGGCCCATCGCAGTCAGTTTCACCGATGCGTTGGCGTTCAGGTTTCGCTTCCTGATCTCATCCAGCATCTCGAGGTATTGCCGAGCAGACTCACGCGCCTCGCCTTCGTTGCGGACACTTTCGCCGAGTAGGTCGAGGGTGGCGGTGATGCCCTTTGCGTTGAGTCGTTTGACTGCAGCGAGAGCGGTTTCGAGAGTTTCGCCAGCGACGAAGCGGCCGGCGAAGCTCTTGGCCATCGAGTTCTTTCGAACGAACTTGAAAACCAGCGGCTGAGACGAGAGGTAAAGCAGGGCGTTGCGGAGCATTTGCTAATTGTTCAGAGGCGGGAGTACACGAAAAATCGGGTATGTCCCGTTGGCACGAAGCTCATGATCGAGATAGTTCCAGTCGACGAGACCGTCTTCGCTCTGTGGCTCGAGCAGGTAGACTGCGAGCGGACCGCGTGGCAGCATCGCCACGTCCACGATGTACCAGGCGCCGGATATTGCGTCGGAATAATCACGCCATTGTCCGTTCACTCGAGTTTCCTTGTGCCCCTGAAAAACGCGGGCAGCTGTTGACACTGAATCGATGGTGAACTGTTGAATTCGAGCGGACCGCCGCGAGAAACTTGAAGGGGCCATGGCTACGTTCACTCCATGCAAGCGGAGAAGCCGAATCACCGCAGTATCGCCCGCAGGAATGAGGTAGCGGATCGGCATCTCAGTCCACAGAGTTGTCTTGAAGCGATCGAACACGGGCATTTT
>JBDUEH010000151.1:0-5914 GCA_040002555.1 Gemmatimonadales bacterium
GTCCGGGAGTTACGAAATGGCATTGATTGTGGTGTGTAGTACGCGGTCGCAAGCCACGCATTTTTGCGCGGCGGTTCTGACGAGCCGGATGTGGTCCCGCGGCATCGTGCCCCGGGGAACGCGTCTTCAGGTCAAGTCGGGCCGCTGTGTCACACATGACACGCTAAGCCCCCGAATCCTCGAAGTCGCGCTAACCCATGTAATTTATAACCGAATGCCGATGAATCAACTGCGCTACCGGACACGACTCATCGTCATCCTCTCCCTTTTCGCGATCGTACCGGCCGCCCTCCTCACGATTCTATGGGGAGGAACGATGAGAAGTGCCATCTCTCTCGTCGGCGGCCGAAGTGCCTGGGAAAGCGTGGCATCGACCGGCCAGCGAGCGATCGCCGCAGTCCGGAGTGCGCCGTTGACCCCAACGGCCCGCCAGGCCGTGGACGCCCACGAACACGAGCTTCGAACATCTCTGGAGCAGGCCCGCCGGTTCAGCTTCCTCGCCGGGCGGTCAATGCGCGTTGTCACGGCTCTCGCTCTAATCGCGCTTGTCGTTTTCGGAATCACCGCATCACGAGTGGCAGGTCACCTCAGCAGGCAGATGAGCAGACCGCTGGTCGAGATCGTGGGATGGACGGAAACAATCGGCCGCGGCGAGGATCTTCCTCCGCGGGATGCTCAGGTCGCGAAAGGAGCACCTGAGTTCGCGACCCTGCGCGACAGAATGCGAGAGATGGCTGACGCAATCGAAGCTGGAAGAAACCGCGCCGCCGAAGCCGAGCGATTGAAGGCCTACCGCGAGAGTGCTCGACGCGTTGCGCACGAATTGAAAAATCCACTCACGCCAATTCGTTTCGCGATCGACCGGCTCCGTCGCGAGAGCCCTCCGAATCTGCACGAGACGATCGACGTGCTCGCCGTTGAATCAGCGCGACTCGAAAGAATTGCGCGCGCATTTGCCGAGTTCGGGAAACTTCCTGAAGGTCCCGCAGCCGAGGTCGATGTTGGAGAGCTCGTTCGCTACTCAGCCAGCGCGGCGACGAGCCCCGGTGTCGACATCAGCGTCACGGCGGCTGACGACCTACCCAGAGTATCCGGTCATCACGATGCGCTCGCCGGCGCTTTATCGAATGCGATATTGAACGCGGTCGATGCGTGCGATGGCAAAGGTCACATCTCGATTACGGCTGCACCTGACAAGCTCCGCGGAAAGGATGCTGTATCGATCGAGATAGCTGACGACGGTTCGGGAATCGCTGCGAACGAATTGGCACGCATCTGGGAGCCGTACGTCACGCACAAACCTGGCGGAACCGGACTGGGGCTGGCGATTGCGCGACAGGCGGTGCTGGCGCATGATGGAACTGTACAGGCAGAGTCCACGTTGGGAGAGGGTACCCGCATCCGATTCACATTGCCGGCGCTACCGAGCGCCATTGAGAGGAGTACATGATCCTGGGTCCTGAAATGGCGGCGATCTTTGTTCCGCTTGGCTTTTTCGCTTCGATAGTCGCGGTTGTCGTCGGGCGGCCGTGGGCCAAGGCGCAGGCAGCGAAAGCCGAGGCCATGTCGAAGAATCCGCAGATTCCTGCTGAGGTTCAGGGACGGCTCGAGCGGATGGAGCAGTCGATCGACGCCATTGCCGTCGAGATTGAAAGAATCTCCGAGGGGCAGCGTTTCACGACAAAACTGCTGTCGGACGTGAGAGATTCCGCGGCGGCATCAATCCCCGCTCGCTCTTCGGCATCGCCGTCGAGCCAATAGATGGCGAGTGTCCTGATCGTTGACGACGAGCCCAACATCCGTCGCATGGTCGGGGCGCTACTCACGGCCGAAGGATATGAAGTACGAGAGGCCGCAAGCGGGACACAGGCAGTCGCCAAAGCATCGGAGGAAGAGCCTGATGCGGTGATGATGGATCTGATGATGCCGGGCGAGCTCGATGGCATGGCAGCGCTCGCGCGTCTCCGAGTGGATCATCCGGACCTGGCGGTGATCATGATGAGCGGCCGCGCAGGATTGAGCGATGCGGTCACTGCGACAAAACTGGGCGCTGTGAATTTTCTCGAGAAACCGCTGACACCCGAAGGTGTGTTGTTCGCCATTGGTGCCGCGCTGGAGCTTCGACAGTCGCGCCGCATGGCGCGCGAGCTCAGGCAAGAGCTTGGCCTTGCGGGCGACATGGTTGGAGATAGTTCGCAGATGGCGGCTGTGAGAGAGTTGATCGCGCGAGTCGCGGTGACAGACGCCAGGGTTCTCATCACTGGAGAATCAGGCACCGGAAAAGAATTGGTCGCCAGCGCCGTTCACGACGCGAGCACTCGACGGGACAAGCCTTTCATCCGGGTCAATTGCGCAGCGATTCCCCGGGAGCTCGTAGAGAGCGAAATGTTCGGTCACGAGCGCGGCGCATTCACCGGAGCGACGCAGGCACGCGTCGGCCGGTTCGAGCTTGCGCACACAGGAACGCTTTTTCTTGATGAGATCGGCGATCTAAGCCTCGAAGCCCAGGCAAAGCTGCTGCGAGTGATCGAGGCAAAGGACATTCAACGCGTTGGCGGATCGCGAAATATCAAAGTGGATGTGAGAATCATCGCCGCAACGAATCACGATCTCGCGAAAGCCGTTCGTGATGGGGCGTTCAGGGAAGACCTGTTCTTTCGGTTGAATGTCGTTCCAATCGCGCTGCCGCCTTTGCGAGATCGGCATGGCGATGTCTCTCAGCTAGTTCATCATTTTTCTCTCCTGAATTTCAGGAAGACGGGACAACTGCCTCCGAATTGGTCTGCGAAAGCGATGGACCTCCTCGATCGTCATCAATGGCCCGGCAACGTTCGTGAGCTTGCAAACATTGTCGAGCGTACGGCGATCGTTCACGCCGGCTCGGATATTACTTCGAACATCCTCTCGGGAATACTTGGAAACGGCACCGATGCAACGCTTGCCCCTGCAAACGTCGAAGATGCAGTCGCGGCTGAAGGCGGGCTCGCTGAAGTGCTCGACCGATATGAGAGAACGATCATCGAAGCTGCATTGCGCGTTTCGTCAGGAAACATGGCCGAGGCCGCGCGATGGCTGAATACGGACCGTCCAAACCTTTACCGGCGAATGAAACGACTCGGAATCGAAGGCCCGCGAGTGGCCGAAAAG
The DNA here is from genome assembly GCA_040002555.1 of Gemmatimonadales bacterium. Classification (GTDB taxonomy): domain Bacteria; phylum Gemmatimonadota; class Gemmatimonadetes; order Gemmatimonadales; family Gemmatimonadaceae; genus UBA4720. The sequence goes on from JBDUEH010000151.1 coordinate 3,148, forward strand.
CCAACCCCACCGGCCGCATCGTGAAAATCCGGATAGCGGCACTGGTAGCGTGTAGTGTGATGACTCTGTCGCAAACCGGTGAAGCGCAGGAGTCATCAACTCAGCAGGACACGACCGTGGACATGCGCTCGATTCTGAGCGAAGAAGATCACGGCGGCTTGAGCATCACATCCGGCAAAACCTACAATCGCGTCGAAGGTCTGCCGGTACTTCTTGGGCCGACATACAAGAATCATTTCGGAAGCGCTGACCTGTCAGTGTCAGCGTTCGGCATTCTTCGCAGCGCTGAAGCGTTTCACTGGGATGCTGAAAACATCGGACACAAGGTGAGCGCGGAACTGCGGTACGGACAGCGCCACGGATTGGCGTTTGGAGCGGAGTCGTTCGACGTGGTTGCGGCTATCGAGCCGTGGCAGCTCACTGAGCCCGACGCAGGTCTGGCCGCGTTTTTTCTCAAGCGCGACTACTTCGACTACTTCGGCCGTCACGGCGCCCGCGGTTATCTATCGGCGTTCACTGCTGGCGGCGCAACGCTTACAGCGAGCCTCAGCGACGAGCGTTGGAGCTCTCGGGGCGAGCGAGACGTGATCACGCTATTTCGTGGCAACGATGACTGGCGCATCAACCCTTCGATCGATGATGGACGCGTCCACGTCGCCGACATCGTATTCGATCTCGACACCCGGACGAGCGACATCAATCCGTGGGCCGGGTGGTTCATCAAGGCAGACTACGAGCACGGATCGGGCGACTTCGGACTTCCGGGATTCAGTACGGCCCTGTTAACGGAGCACCGGTCGTACGGCCGGGGATTTCTTGACATCAGACGATACAACCGCATCTCGCCCAAGCGTCAGATCAACGGACGAATCGTCCTCGGCGGATGGCTTCACGGTGATGAGCTTCCGCTCGAGCGCCGGTTTTCCGTCGGCGGAATCGGCACAATACCAGGTTTCGACTTTCGACGCGTTGGAGTTGGCACTGATGTTGGCCAGTGCGCGGATCGAGTAGTCTCGAATGGCAGACCCGCTCTCTGTGAACGAGTCGCGCTTGCGCAGGTCGAATATCGACATGAGTTGCCGTCGGAGCTGTTCGACGTATTCAACAGGAATGGAATTCGTGTCCGCGGTTCTGTCTTTCGCATAAGGCCGACCGCAGTCGTTTTCGCCGATGCCGGTCGCGGCTGGCTCGTTGGCAAGCGAGTCGGCACTCTTCAGTATCCGTCCAGCTCGCTTCCTGGCTTCGATTCGTTTCGAACTGATGTCGGTGCTGGTCTCGACCTCGGTCTGTTCGGTCTCTATGTAGCGAAAGCAGTGTCGTCATCCAAAGAGCCGGCGAACTTCTTCGTGCGCATCCGGGACCGTTTCTAGACGTGTCAGTCTGGCAACGCTCCGCGTTCATCGCGGTCGTCCTCACATCTGCGACAAGAGTAGAAGCGCAGAAGCCGCAGCTCATGTTGTCGCTACCCGAGCCAGCAATGCGTGCGACTGAGCCACCGCTTGTACACTCGGCTTTTCTGATCACCGACGGCGCGACTCAGGATCTTCTTCGGAACGGATTCCCTGCACATTTGCATTACAAGCTCGAGCGATGGAACACCGGTGGCTTTTTTGACGACGTTACCGCGATCGCCGAGTGGGATGCGGTTGTGCGCTACGATGCGCTGGCAAAGGTGTTTCAGGTCTATCGAGTCGTCAGTGGACGAACGACCAGCCTCGGCGGCTTTTCCGATATCTCGTCAGCGGAGGCAGTCATCGACACGCCTTTCCCGGCACCGATTCAACTGCCGAAGAAAGGAAAGAAGACGTACTACAACCTCGTGCTCGACGTTGAATCACTTTCTTTGACTGAGCTCGACGAGGTGGAGCGATGGCTTCGCGGCGAGCTCAAGCCGGCCGTTCGCGGAAAGAAAAATCCGGGCACGGCGGTTGGTCGCGGTGTCCGGACGGTAATGGTGCGGCTGCTGGGCGGAGAGAAGCGCCGTTACGAAGCGCGCTCGGGAACATTTCGTCCGTGAGCATGCGCGTGTACCTGCATGGCAGGTAGAAGTCCGCTCGTCGGATGGCGATGCTCGAGATCTTCGAGGTGGTGTAGCGTCTCCTCGCCATAAAACAGCCTGATGTAGCGCGCCTGTGTTGGCGTGAGCCGCCGCACTGCCCAGCTCAAATGAACGAAATGCGGCTCGACGGGAGCGTGCATCGGGTGCATGCCGATCTCGTTCGGAAGACTGTTCGCCTTGCGCGTGTTGCACGGACTGCACGCAGTCACGACGTTGGTCCACTCGTTCGAACCACCGCGCGACAACGGAATTAGATGATCGCGGGTGAGAGACTCACGCGGTTTGAGCTCGATCTGAAGCCGGCCGCAGTACTGACAGCGGTAGCGATCGCGCGCGAAGAGGAACGTGTTGGTGACCTGTCGGCGAAACCGGCGAGGGACGTGGATAAACCGCGTCAGGCGAATGACAGCCGGGCGCGGAAGCGTGAGACGCTCGGAACGAACCACCTTGTCGTGATCCGCCTCGACTATCTCTGCCTTCCCGTCAATGACCAACCGTAACGCTCGTCTGAGCGGAACCATGGTAAGCGGCTCAAACGAAGCGTTCAGTGCAAGACAACCTACGATCAAGCACCCTCCGTGTTCGCGCTGTTACTGCGAGGCTACAATATACAACTGGTTACGCCTAAATACCCGCGTGAGCTCCAGTTGGTACCAACGTTCGCCATCCGTACCGATCGGGAAGCCGGCCTTCGGCGATTCCCATGTA
>JBDUEH010000152.1:0-5911 GCA_040002555.1 Gemmatimonadales bacterium
GCGTAGGAGCTGCGAGCAGTCACCTTGTGGCGGCGGTCGTTGATTCCGTCAGCCCATTCGGCGTCATAATCGTTTGCGTGTGAAGCGTTGAAGTTGATGTCTTCGGTGTTGTTGCGCTGGCGTGACCAGACCCACGTCGCTTCCGCGGTCCAGGATTCGGAGATCTGGCGTCTGACATTCATGTAGAGTCCGACATAACTGCTTTTTCCTCCCGATACAGTGGTCGTCAGGCGGCGGAAACTGCCCGCGACTGGCCTGATTGGACGGAAAGGGTCTCCGACCTCCGCCGGCAAATTTACTGTGTCCGCCTGCGTGATCGGCTTTGTATCCGGATTCAAGTCCCACGATCGCGGAAGATGTCGCGTATGCATCCACACGCCATCGAGCGAGATCGCCCAGGCATCCGCGAACTCGTGGCTCAACCCCAGTGAGATCTGCGCGCTTCGTGGTTGCTTCAATCCCAGAGCGAATAGTCTGCGCTCCTCCTGTGGCGGAAAGGTGTTGCGTCTTCCAGCGAGCGATGATGGCGATGGCCCCTTGAGAAAAGCGGGAGGCGGAAATGTTGTGCCTTGAAGGGTGACGACGGCGTTTCCCGTCGGGCCGAACTGAATCGCATCCGAATACACTGCATACGGAAACTTGCCCGCGTACAACCCGGCGCCTGCCCGCACGACGGTGTTGGCGCTCGCCAGCCAATTCGCCGCTAGACGCGGCTGGACATTCGTGAGATCGGCCTTGCTCTCTCCACGTGCAGTGATGTCGTCATAGTCCCAGCGCAATCCGACGGTCGCGGATAACGACTCGCTAAGTCGCAACTGGTCCTCTAGAAAAGCACCGTAGAGCGTCTGAGATCGGTTCACGTGCTGCGGCGCAGCATCTATGCTGTAGCTCAACACTCGCACGTTGGAGGGAATGTCTCGAATGGATAAAAAGGAACCAGACGGATTTATGTTTCCCTCGTCGATCACCGAGTACGAGCCGCTCGGATTTGTGCTCGCTGCAAAAAGACGGAACATCCCGCGAGTGATATCTGCACCCGCACGCAGTGTGTGTATCTGTCCGACGCGGGACTCCACCACATCCCGAAACTGCAGCTGCGTTTCGCGCTCGTCGAAAACAAAGTTGCTTGAGCCCACCACGGCTTCCGTCGTGACTGAATCTCGGGCGAGCACGGTTACCTGAGGCGTGTTGAAATCGCTCTTGCTCGGTGGGAAGTACCAGTGAAACGTACCGACCTGAAGCGATGCCGAGTTGCTGCCGCGCCCACCGTTTAATGCGCTCAGGTGGACTATCGAAGCGAGCGTTCCCACCCTTCGCGTCGTAACGTCTGCTTCCGGCACAATAGTACCGCCGCCTTGCCCCTCACGACTCACCCCGCTCGCGGCGACACGAAAAGTCGTCGTTTGATTTGGCGTCCACTCGTGATCGAGTCGAGAAAAAATCTTTAGCGTATGCCGAAGTTCGGTTCCAAGAAAGTTGGTCCGCGCTGTTGAACCAATTCGGTCTTCCTGCTCGCTCGTGTATTCGGCGGTGCCGAACCAGAAATTATTATTCCGGCTGAGCGGACCGCCGAGGGTACCGCCGATTTGCCGGCGGCGAAACCCCTTGGGGTCCACTCCCGAGGGGGCGTACTTCGGCTTCGCATCGAACGGAATTCCTGGACGGAGGTAAAAAAAAGTATCACCGCGCCAGCGGTCGGAGCCGGCACGCGTTTCCAGGTTCACTATGCCGTTGGCGCTTCGTCCCCATTCGGCGGGATATGTGTTGGCGAGAACGCTGAACCGCTCGATTCCCGACAATGGAAATTCAACCCGCGGACCACCGAGAAACCCCTCATTGTTATCGAGGCCGTCGACGGTGTACTGCGTGTACAGAGAATTCTCGGCGTTTATTGAAAGCGGCGCCGCGTCGCCAAAGAAACCTGTGGCCTGCGATACGCCGGGTATCGTGAACGCGAGAGTCAACGGATTCCGTGCGTCTGTAGGAAGATTCGCGAGCTCACGTCTCTCGATCGCTCCGCCAGTCGCCGCGTCCTTCGTATTGAGGAGCGGCCGCAGCCGCTCGGCTACGACGCTAACAGCGGTCAGCGTAATCAGAGGAACAAGGGACACTGAGACATTTCTCAGTTGCCCCTGAGAATCGCGAGCGACGAGGATGCGCGCGTCCTCGTATCCGGGACGCGCGAACGTGAGAGCGACCGATCCGCGGTTAGACACTCCGATCGTGAAGCGCCCAGCGCTGTCGGTCGTTACGCCGGTTGATGAGCCGTCTACGAGAACTGTTACGCCACGAACAGGATTCCCGCCGCGCTCACGCACTATACCATTCACGGTCGAAGCGCTCTGCGCCGCAGCGGCACTCGGCGCGAATTGTAAGGCGATCAACGCTGCGACCAGCGTAAGGCGACAAAGGGATCGGCGCACGGTATGTGAATTACGTCTGCGGAGCATCGAGTGGATTCAAATTGTGGTCTGTGGTCGGTCCCTCCTGAGAGGGACTTCAGAGCGGCGGTTTTAGTTCCGTCGATGGACCGCAGTCGCCGCTTGTCCTACAGAAGTCGAAAGGCCCATGCAATTCTTTGCATCACGGAAAACGCGGTCAGGATTGACGTAAGCCAGAAGATGTGCGGCGCGAAGGCGGGGAGAGCCAGGAACGACGTGTAGAGCAACAGCGTTTCTGTCCCGCCTATCAGTGCATCGGGCATCGTAATGCTCGTCTGTTCCTTCGTCTTACGAGCGCCGGCCGACCGTTTCTCGAGCAGTGCCGACAAATACATCCAGGAAGCCGAGTTCACGTAGAACGTGGCGAGCATCACCGAAGTCGCAAGCCACGTCGCCGCAGTCGCAAAATGAATGGCGATACCAATTGGGATCGCCGCGTAGACGGTGAAGTCGGCGATGATGTCGATATACCCGCCGAAGTCACTTTGGCTGCCTCCTTCCCTAGCTACAGCGCCGTCGAGTCCATCGAGACTTCGATTCAATCCCCATCCAAGAAGTCCCAGGCCAAAATGGCCCTCTGCGACGGCAAACGCGGCGAGCAGTCCGAAGAGCGCCGATGCCAGCGTGATTGCGCCCGGATGTACGCGGGCGGCCAGGGGCAACGCGATCGGGTGGAGCAGTCGATCTTTCAGCGGCCGCGCGATTGAATCCAGCAAATTGAGGTCCCTGGGTAGATGCCCGGCAGAAAAAGAGTCGAGTTTCGGGAACCGTCGTTCGCTGCGGAGTCTTTATATATACACCCCTCCTTCACAACCCAGAATGAATCGCCCAACTGCATCCACGATCCTTCGCGCGACTGCCGCAATAGTACTGGTGGCTTTGTTCATCTGGACTGCGCGTCACTATCTCAATCCATATGCGGCGCCGTTCGCTGAGTGGGTGAGGGCGCGTGGAGCGTGGGGACCCGTCGCTTTCGTCGCCATGTACATCGTCGTTGACTTGCTTGTGATTCCGGGAGCGATTCTCACATTGATCGCCGGAGCGCTGTTTGGTTTCGTCCATGGGGTCATCTACGCCTTCGTCGGCGCCTTGCTGGGCTCGGTTGCTTCGTTCCTGGTGGCCCGCTATGCAGTGAAGCCGATTGTAGAACGGCGACTCCGCGACAACGAGCGGTTCAAGTTCATCGATCGCGCCGCGAAGAGTGGAGGAGTGCGACTCGTTGCATTGTTACGTCTCTCGCCTGTGATGCCTTATAACGTGCTTAACTACGCCCTTGGGATCACCGGTCTCACCACGACGGAGTACACGATAGGTACTCTTGCAATTCTCCCGGGCACGGCGATGTATGTCTACTACGGTACGGTGGCAGGGACTCTGACCGGCCTGTCGAATTCGGTTCCGCACGGGACGGGATACTATACGTTGATGGCAGTCGGCGTTGTCGCAACGATAGTCGCGGCGATTTTCATGGCGCGCCTTGCTCGCCGTGAGCTCACGCCACTTGAACAATCAAACTGAGATGGGCGAGAGGACATCCGTTGCGAGCGATGCCGACCGTGAATGGCTTGCCAATGTTTCGCCGGAAAATTGGACGAATCCGGCGCCCAAGGACAAATACGACCTGGTGGTGATAGGCGCTGGCACCGGTGGCCTTGTGACAAGCGCCATCGCGGCGGCGCTCGGAGCCCGAGTCGCGCTAATTGAGCGACACTTTATGGGGGGCGATTGCCTCAACGTAGGCTGCGTACCCTCCAAAGCTTTGTTGCGCGCGAGCCGCGCTTGGGCGGACGCGAAATCTGGAAGATTTGGGGCACCGCAAGCTCAAGGTGATGGTGACTTCGCCGAGGCCATGGAGAATATGCGGCGCTTACGCGCAGGAATTTCTGCGGTGGATGCCGCTGAGCGTTATCGACAGATGGGTATCGATCTGTTTTTCGGGCAGGCGCGATTCAAAGCAGGCGACCAGATCGCGGTTGACGATGCGGTGCTCAGGTTTCGGCGCGCGGTTATAGCTACCGGTAGCAGTCCGGCGGTGCCTCCCATTCCTGGACTTTCCGAGGCGAAATTTCTCACCAACGAAACGATCTTCGATCTTCAAGCGCGACCCCGGCATCTGCTCGTGGTAGGAGGGGGGCCGATTGGTTGCGAATTGGCACAGGCGTTCCGGCGATTGGGAGCTGAAGTGACCTTGTTCGAGCGTGGGAACCGAGTCCTTGGCAAGGATGATCCCGACGCCGCGGACGTCGTCGCTCGCGCTCTTGCCGGTGACGGAGTCAAGATTCGAGTTGACGCTGAGCTTGAACTTGTCTCACAAACAGGGAGTGACGTTGAGGTTAGTTTACGCGGCGGAGAAGTAGTTCGCGGCGACTCGATCCTCGTTGCAGGGGGCAGAACGCCGAATACTCAGGACCTCGATCTCGACCGGGGCGAAATTGCTTTTGACGAGAAGGGCGTCACCACCGATGAGCGTTTGCGGACGAGCAACCCCAATGTCTACGCTGTGGGGGACGTAGTAGGGAGCTACCAGTTCACTCACGTCGCGGACGCGCATGCGCGGATGGTCGTTCGGAATGCGCTGTTTTTTGGTCGTCAAAGCATCGACGATCTGGTCGTGCCGTGGTGCACATACACGACGCCCGAACTTGCTCATGTTGGGGTATCTGTCGATCAGTTAGCGAATGTGAAGGGACTTCGCACGATCACGATTCCGCTCGAGGAAGTCGACCGAGCAAGGCTGGAGGGGGACACCGAGGGATTTTTTCGGGTGCATCTCGTTCAGAATAAAATCGTGGCGGCTACGATGGTTGCGGACCGCGCGGGCGACATCATCTCCGTTGTGACCGCGGCAATGTCTAACGGGCTGGGGTTGTCAGCTCTCGGAAAAACCATCTTTCCATATCCCACCGAGGCTGAAGCTGTACGAAAGGCCGCAGACGCCGCACGCAGAGGGTCGCTAACGCCGGGACGCCAGAGACTGTTAAGAAAGTTTTTCGGGCTGGTCCGTTGAACCTTTTGGACAAACTTCAGCGTGACACGTTCGGCTATTTCATGAAAGAAACCAATCGCGCCAACGGAATGGTGCCGGATAATACGCGCCAAGGCGCGCACGCCAGTATAGCCGCCATCGGGTTTGGCCTGACGGCGATGACAATCGGTGTCGAGCGCGAATTTCTCACGCGCGCCGAAGCAATTGAAAGGACCCTGACGACATTGCGGTTCTTCCGGGAGAGCGAGCACAGCGAGGCCCCTGACGCAACGGGCTACAAGGGCTTTTACTACCACTTCCTTCACATGGACAGCGGACGTCGCGCGTGGGAATGTGAGCTCTCGACAATCGATTCGACTTTTCTGCTTGCGGGAGTGCTCAGCGCCGGCGCGTACTTCGATGGAGATACGGCAGACGAGCGCGAGATTCGCGGACTCGCTGACGAGCTATACAATCGTGCTGATTGGGAGTGGGCATTGAACGG
>JBDUEH010000153.1:0-5909 GCA_040002555.1 Gemmatimonadales bacterium
GATCATGGCAAAGGGCGGCCGGATTCTCGCCGACACTGTGAAGCTGATGGAGGAGTCGGTGAGGCCGGGCATGACCACGGCCCAGCTCGATGCCATCGCTGAAGAATTCATCCGCAGCCATCCTGGAGCCGTCCCGTCTTTCAAAGGGCTTTACGATTTCCCGGCGAGCATTTGCAGCTCGATCAACAACGAGATTGTCCATAGCATCCCGTCGAAGAAGCGCGTGCTGAACGAAGGTGACGTGGTGTCGATCGACGTTGGCGTTCACTTCGATGGATATCACACGGACTCTGCTACGACAGTGGCCGTTGGAAAAATTTCCGACGAGTCAGAGAGGCTTCTTTCAGTGACCCGCGAGGCGCTCGACGCCGGGGTGAAAGCAGCGCGTGCCGGTAACCATCTTGGCGACATCGGAGCGGCAGTGCAGGAGATTGTCGAGAGTGCCGGCTTCAGTGTTGTCCGCGATCTGGTAGGACACGGCATCGGCACTGGATTCCATGAGGAGCCACAGGTCCCGAACTACGGAAAGCCTAAGCGTGGAATTCGTCTCGTTCCCGGATTGACGATCGCGATCGAGCCGATGGTGAACGTAGGAAAGCCGGGAATCCGCACCATGCCCGACAAGTGGACAGTCGTGACGCTGGATGGAACGCGCTCAGCGCATTTCGAGCACACCGTTGCGATAACGGAGAACGGTCCGAGGATACTGACTGCGGCGTAAGAATCACCAGTAAAAAACGGAGACTCGCTTTCGCGAGTCCCCGTTTACATGGTGCTGCGTCGGGTTATTCCCGGCAGGTTTAAAAAACCGCTGCACGGCAAGCTTACCGATCGAAACGCCCATCGCTTTGCCGACATTTACGGAATTGCGATAGTGCACGCCGCCAAGGATTCTCGCCTCACCCACGTCGTCGATGTATTCCTGCGTCGTGAGTCTTCGCAGCATGCTCGAGTCAGAATCGACCACGATGGCCGGCATTTTCTTCCCGACCTCGAGATCGATGACGGCCCCAACAGCCGCTGCCGACATACAATGACGCGGCGATGACGGCGGCTGCCGCCTGTTTCCCGATCGCAGCTCCATTGTTGCGCGCTACCGTATCGGCGATGAGGGCGAGAGAAGATTTGAGCGCGCCATCGTACGCGGATGCCATGTCAGGACAGGCCACGATGAGCACATCATGTGCGGCGGTCGCCGCGGCGGCATCCATCGAACTCCCCGGAATTGTTAAGGTCTTGAGTGCCTACGGTGCGTACTTGTGGGCAATCGCGTTGATCGCGTCGAACATCGCAACGTTTACCAGGGCGTCGATGTCACGCTCTTTTGGATCCTCGCATTTATCGACCTGAGCACGCCACTCTATCAGAACATTGTTGATCACGCCGGCATCCGCCGCGCGGAAAACAAGGGTGGAAAAAAGCAGGACCGGAATCAGGCGACGTGAAAGCCTTCTCTGCATGTAGTTTCTCTTGTTGTGGGGGCGGAACGCGATGCGGTGGGTCAGCGAATATCGATGACGACTTGCTCGGGCGCAATCATCACTTGCCTTGGACAACTAACCCGTTATGCATCGTTCCACTGTTGCGCACGCGCCTGCAGCGGAGCGGGAGGCCGCTGTCACCAGATCTAGTGCCTCGCGCTCGAGTGCCGCGCCCATTGACCGGTCGCTCAACGCCGCAACGTTGATGCGGACGTTGTAGGCAGCTCCCTTGCAACCCGCTTCTGCGAGAAGAGCCGCAACACCCGCATCAGTAACAGCGTTCGAGTTGCCTTTCGTCGCTACGATAGCGGCGAGTTCCACGACTCTTGCGCAGACGCGTGCCGTCTCCAGTGGAACGTCAGCGGCGCCGAGCAGCGCTTTCGTTACCTGCGCATCGCGGCTGGCAGCCGCAGCATCCGAATCTTTCGGCAGCTTGTAGGCTGCAGAGACGAGTGCGTATGCATCGGCATCACGATCGACCAGCCTAGAAAGCCGCAACGTGAGTTCGTCCGCCTCTTCCGCGAGCATCCCCATCTCGGCTTCGGCAGCGGCGTATTTCTTTCGTCCTATCGTGAGACCCGTAATCATTCGGGTGAGAGCGGCAGCCAGTGCGCCCGCATAAGCCGCGACGCTTCCTCCTCCGGGAACTGGATCCGACGATGCAATTGCCTTGAGGAAATCGTTTGGCGTCGCGCCGGTTGGCGACGACGCCATCGCCTTCGCGACCTGACGCTCGAGCACCTGATCGGGCGTGAATTGAACGAGCTTGAGATGATCCTTTGAAGCTTCAAGCAATACTTTTTCGGGCACGAGCCCGATGATTTCGCTCCACGTGATCTCGACTCCTTGGGCGCGCGCTTTGTCGGAGATGAAATCGAAGACTGTGTGCAGTGCTGTTTCGTCGGTGTCGACGAGATTCATCGACACCTGCGCTTGTCCGTCCACTTCGAGTCCAAGACCCTTTACCGCTTTGAATCCGCCCGACGATCCACGCACCTGTTTCGCGATCGCTTTTGCGATTGCAAGGTTGGTTGCAGGGCCGAGATAGACGTTGTACGCGACAAGGAAGGGGCGTGCGCCGATAGCGGTGGCGCCTGCTGATTCGTGGATCTTGTTCGGTCCAAAATCGGGTTCGCGATCGGGATTGGTTCCCAGCTCGTCACGAAGCCCTTCGAATTGGCCACGACGAACATCCGCAAGATTCGTCCGTGTCGGCCGAGAGGCGGCGCGCTCGTAGAGAAAAACGGGAATACCCAGCTCGAGCCCGGCGCGCTCGCCAAGTTGTTTCGCCAGCGTGATGCAGTCTTCCATCGTAGAGTCTTCGAGAGGCACGAACGGAACAACGTCGGTCGCACCGATGCGAGGATGCTCTCCCTGATGTTTGCGCAGGTCGATGCGCGCGGCCGCTTCCTTCATTCCGGCGAACGCAGCGTCGACGACGTTTTCGATCGGCGCGACGAAGGTAATGACCGAGCGGTTGTGAGATTCGTCTGACGACGAGTCGAGAATCGTAACGCCGGTCACCGACCCGATCGCGTCACGAATCGCCTTAACGACTTCCGGACGGCGGCCTTCCGAAAAGTTGGGAACGCACTCTATGAGTTTCATCGTTTCGAATTTACGGTTTCGTCGGCGGCGAGAAGTGTCCGCAGAAGCCACAGGTGAATGTCAGGGTTGCCGGCGATGACTGGACCTGCCGACACGTCGCGATGTTCGCCAGCAAAGTTCGTGACGACTCCGCCCGCTTCACGGACGAGAAGTATGCCGGCGGAGATGTCCCACGGCGCAAGGTCGAGTTCCCAGAAGCCGTCGAAGCGTCCGCATGCAACGTCGGCAAGATCGAGCGCCGCTGATCCTGCTCTTCTGATACCGGCTGTATCACGGCTCACTGCGATAAAATGTTGCGCATAGCGCTCGAGGAGATCGTGCTGCTTGAACGGGAAGCCCGTGCCGATCAGCGCGCGCGACGGTTCTGATACTTCGGAAACGCGAATCGGCGCGGCATTGAGTTGGGCACCCTGATCGACCATGGCGGTGAAGCACTCGTCCGTAATCACGTTTAACACAACTCCGGCAACCAGAACGCCCGCCTGAATAGCGCCGATCGATACGGCGTATTGCGGATATCCGTGCAGGAAATTGGTGGTGCCGTCGAGCGGGTCAACGATGAACGTTAGACCGGGGGACGAAAGCCCGGTCTTAGGCGAAAGCTCTTCGCCAACGACTTGTGCACCGGGAAGCCGCTCGCCGATTACTTTGGCGATCGCGCGCTCTGCCCCCCGATCTACTTCAGTTACGAAATCGGCCGAGCCTTTCAACTCCCAATCCAGCGATCCCAGGTGCACCGAAGCATCGCGAATGATAATGGCGGCGGCACGCGCCGCCTCGACCGCCACGTCGAGTATCACGTCATGTGCTACGGCATCGCTGGGTGCGGTGTCTGAATTTCCTTGCAACGCGTTCCTCTCACTCGTTAACTTCGGCCAATGCGACAGTCCAGGATCTTCAGCGGAATTCAGCCCTCAGGCGAGCTGCACATCGGCAACTACCTCGGCGCCGTGAAGAACTGGGTAACGCTGCAGCGGCAATACGAATCGATCTTCTGTATCGTCGACTATCATGCGATCACCGGCCTGTACGAGCCCGATGATCTCAGGCGGCGAACGCGCGACATGGCGATCTCGCTGCTTGCCGCCGGAATCGATCCGTCCGTATGCACGTTGTTCGTGCAGTCGGCGGTGCCGGAACATACCGAGCTGGCGTGGATATTCAACACGGTCACACCGCTGGGGGAGCTGGAGCGCCAAACGCAGTTCAAGGAAAAATCGGCTAAGCAGGAGAGCATTCTGGCAGGGATTCTCAATTACCCCGTCCTGCAGGCTGCCGACATCCTATTGTATAAGGCCGACCTCATCCCAGTGGGCGAAGACCAGGTTCAGCACCTCGAGCTCTCTCGCGAGATCTGCCGCCGGTGGAATACGCGGTTCGATCCCGCATACGTAAAACAGATTGAAGCGAGAACGGCTGCCACGACCCCCGAGGGCGAACAGGTCGAGGTCGTCGGTTTTTTTCCTGAACCCAAACCGCTGTTGACGACGACACGGCGAATAATGGGACTCGATGGCCAGACGAAGATGTCCAAGTCTCTGGGCAACACCATTGGATTGCTCGAAGAACCGAAGGACATCTGGGAAAAGCTGCGCCCGGCAATGACAGATCCGGCGCGCGTTCGAAGGACCGACCCCGGAACGCCAGAGATCTGCAACATCTACAATCTTCACAAGGCACTCAGTAGTCAGGCGACGGTAGATCACGTTGCGGTACAATGCAGAACCGCTGGTTGGGGCTGTATCGACTGCAAGAAAGTGCTGTCCGAGTCAATGGAAGCAGAGCTCACCCCGATCCGGGTGCGTGCGAAGGAGCTGCGGGCCGATCCAGCCGCGCTCGACGAACCGCTCGCTCGCGGAGCGGAGCATGCACACACGCTTGCGAGTAAAACACTTCGAGAAGCGAAGCAGATGATGGGGCTCATCTAACGATCCCCGAGTCTGATCTCCGCGCGCGAGCAACGAAGGCGCGCGAGATCGTGTCGAGACTCGCCTCAACTTCGCGGTTCTCCGGGAGCGACAACGAGGCCAACGCGCGAGCCTACTGTCGTTCGCTTCTCCAGGAGCGCGGCTTCTCGGTCCAAGAGCAAAAATTCGACTACTCGCAGCTGCCTGGTCGATGGGGCCCGCCAATAACTGCGCTCTCGGCGGCAGTCGTGGTGTGGTTGGCAGCGCACCTTGCGGCGGGTAGCCACGCGCCGGTCGTTGGCCTTATAGAAGACTTCGCCGGCCTCGGCTTGTTGAGCCTCGCTGGCTATTGGATCGCCCGCTTTGGAATTCTCTCTTTGCCGATGAGTCGATCGAGCGCGACGAACCTCATTGCAACTCCGCCTGCCGGACAGTCCGAACCTTTCGTATGGCTCGTCGCGCATCTGGACTCGAAGTCGCAGACCATTCCAATGGCAGTCCGAATCGGGTCAGCCGTTGCGTTCGCCGTCGCGGCGGCCGGCGTGACTGTTGTTGTTCTCGTGCTCGCGACACTTGCCATGCCTATCCACGCGAGTGGGATCGATGCCGCCCTGTTTGGTCGCGTCGCAACGGTGCTGTCGTACATTGCAGTCGCCTCTGTCATTCCAATCGTTTTCTGTTTTGTTGGCGATGTGTCTGTCGGCGCACTGGACAACGCCAGCGGCGTAGCCTCCATCATTCTTGCGCTGGACAAGCTCGACGACCGCGGCGATATCGGAGTTCTCATCACCAGCGCCGAGGAACTCGGGCTGGCCGGCGCTCGCCATTTCGTTGCCACTCACGGAGAAACCGGAATCGCGATCAACTGCGATACGATTGACGATAACGGCAAGTTTATCTGCATGGCGAGCGG
>JBDUEH010000154.1:0-5903 GCA_040002555.1 Gemmatimonadales bacterium
CGCTGGCGACGCTGGACGGCAAGGCACCGCTCGTGATCGCGCACCGTGGCGCGTCGGGTTACTACCCGGAGGAGACGATCGAGGCTTACGCGCTTGCGTTCGCGACCGGCAGCGACGCCATCGAGCCCGACCTCGTCGTCACCAAGGACGGTGTCCTGATCGCTCGTCACGACATCACGCTGTCGCAGTCGACCGACGTCGCGAGCCATCCGGAGTTTGCGGCGAGGAAGCGCGCCGGCGAAAATGGCGATGGCGAGCCCGTCGCGGCCGACTGGTTCGTCGCCGACTTCACGCTCGCCGAGATCAAGACGCTGGGTGCGACGTCGCCCAACCACGTTGCGGCGCAGAAGTACAACGGCCTGTTCAAGGTCGTCACCTTCCAGGAACTCCTCGACTTCATCAAGCAGAAGGCCAAGGAGACCGGACGCACGGTCGCTGTCTACCCCGAAACCAAGAATCCGACGTACCACCTCGCGTTGTGGAAAGCCGGCAAGATCCCGGCGCGGATGGAAGACACGCTGGTCGCGATGATTAATGCGGCCGGCCTCAACAGCCGTGATTCGGCGCTCTACGTGCAGAGCTTCGAGCCGGGCAGTCTCATGTACATGCGCTCGATCGGCTCCAAGGCCAAGCAGGTGCAGCTGATCGACGCTTACGACGTCGACTTCACGACCGGCAAGATGATCTATGGCACCGACGCCGCGCACCTCGTCTACAGCCAGCCGACTGACTGGAAAGTCGCCGGGCTAACAGCGCTGTTTGATTCGATGCTGACGCCGGCCGGGCTCGCTCAAGTCAAGACCTACGCCGACGGCATCGGCCCGTGGAAACCGATGATCGTCCCCGTGAAGTGCACGCTCGACGCGGCCTCCGCGTGCAAGGACGTCGACGGCGATGGTGTCTTCAACGGCTACGCCGATTCGACCCAGCAGGCGCCGACGACGCTCGTCGCCGATGCGCACGCCGCTGGCCTCTTCGTTCACGAGTACACCTTCCGCAACGAGCGCGGTTACTACAACCTGCCGTTCGATGCGGCCGGCGACCCGGTGGTCGAGTACCTGACCCACTTCCGACTCGGGATCGACGGCGTTTTTAGCGACCAGGCCGATACCGCGCTCGAAGCGCGAGCGAAGTATTTGAAAGAGCGCGGCCTCTGAGGTTTAGCCATTGCTCTCGCTGGGTAACGCAGATGCAGCCAGGCTGGTCCGCGCAGCGATGATGCGCGATGCGGCGGTCACAGTTACCAATCAGGATCAGCAATCATGTCCAAGATGAAGCTTTGGGGTTTCGACGGCTCGACCTATGTGAGGACCGTGAAGATGGTCCTTGCTGAGAAGCAGTACACCGACTTCGAGCAGGTTCAGGTGAATGTGCTCGCTGGTGAACCGAAGTCAGCAGAGCACTTGACACGGCATCCGTTCGGCAAGGTGCCGGTGCTCGACCACGATGGCATGCGCATCATAGAAACGTCTGCGATCGCCCGCTATTTGAACGACATTCTGCCGGGCAAGTCACTGATCCCACCCACACCGAAGGATCGTGCGCGGATGGACATGGTGATCGGGGTAATCGATTCCTATGGCTACGGAGCATTGGTCGGCGGAATCGCGGCGTATCACCTGTTCCCTGATTTTGTTGGCGGAAAGAACGATGCGCTGCGCAACGCAGGCTTGGAGAACGGCAAAAAGGTAGTGGAGCTGGCGATGAGGACCAGAGGTGATTCACCGTTCATCGCAGGGAATTTGAGTTTGGCGGATCTTTATCTCGCACCGATTGCGTTCTACCTGTCCCTCACACCCGACATGCCCGATCTTCTGAAGGTCGAAGGCTTCGCAAATTGGTGGGCCACTATTCAGACGCTCAAGAGCTTTACGGAGACGCAGCTAGCGCCAAGCTGAATAGCAGGGCGACGTCAAGCTGCCCAACCTATAAGCTCTTGAGGAAGCCGACCATCGCCTTGCTGACCTCTCCGGGACGTTCCTGTTGTGTCCAGTGACCACATCCCGGCAAGACAATGCTCTGTGTCAGCTGAGGTACGAAGTTCTTCAGATTGGCGAGGAGTTGGTCCATGCCGCGAAACGCGACGACCATGTCGCGGTCGCCGGCGACATAGAGCGCCGGCACCGTCACCTTGGCGCCTTGGAAGGAAGCCATGAGTTCCCAGTTGCGATCGATGTTGCGATACCAGTTGAGGCCTCCTCGAAACCCGGTTCGCGCGAACTCTCTGGCATAGAAGTCGATGTCGGCTTCCGTTAGCCAAGTCGGCAACGGAAGCGGACCCGCTGCGCCGCGGAGAAAACCGCCGCCACGGGTGACCATTCCGACCGGCGCGTTCGGATCGCGGCGCGGGGCATCGCCTGATCCTCCGAAGAGCATCGAGAGGACCGTCAGTCGCGGGTCGCGCTCAAATTCAGCTTCAGCGACGCCCGGGGCCTGGAAGTAGAGCTGATAGAAGACGGCATCTTCAGTCTTGGGCATCAGCGTCGTCGGAGCGTCCGGTCCGCGCGGCCTGTAGGGCACGCTCAGGCCGATGACGCCTCGAAAGATATCCGGACGGAAGAGAGCGGCGTGCCATGCCACCGGTGCTCCCCAGTCATGCCCCGCGATCACAGCTTGCTTTTCGCCGAGGGCTTCGATCAGCCCAACGACGTCGCCGACCAAGTGCAGAAGGCTGTAGCGATCGATCGACTCGGGCGCGTCGGTCTGGCCGTAGCCCCGCATGTCGGGCGCCACCGCATGGAAGCCTGCGTCTGCGAGCGCCTTCAGCTGGTGCCGCCAGGAGTACCAGGACTCCGGAAAACCATGGCACAGAACCACCAGCGGTCCCGATCCCATCTCCGCGATGTGCATCCGGATGCCATTCGTCTCGACAGTGCGATGCTGAATGGTGCCCATGTTCTTCCCTTACTTGGTGGCCGGCCGCCGCCGTGATTGCTGCTGTGGTACCCCGAAGATGACAAGCGCGATCGGATCGTACACACTCCGGTCGAGGCCGCGGTGCAGCGGAGAGGCGTGCGACATGGAGCACAAAATGAGTTCATCACCCTTGGGTGCCCACGCCATCGTCATCGGCGCGGGAATGGGCGGCCTCACTGCCGCAGCTGCGATCTCGGAGCATTTCGAGCAAGTCACGGTACTCGACCGGGACGTGCTACCGAGTACGCCTGGGGACCGAGCAGGCACGCCTCAGGCTCGACATCTTCACGTTCTCCTTGCCGGCGGCTTGCGATCGCTCTGCGAGCTGCTCCCCGGGTTCGAGGACGACTTGCTCAACGCTGGTGCAGTGCCGCTGCGGGCCGGCCTGGATATCCGAGTCGAGCGGCCTGGGTTCGACCCTTTCCCGTCGAGGGACCTGGGCATGCGCCTCTACGCCATGTCTCGGCCGCTCCTCGAATTCATAGTGCGAGAACGGATCCGAACGATCCCGAATGTGACCATCCAATCGCACGCCCGGGTCACAGAGATCGTTCCGAGTCGAGACAGCTCTGCTGTCACCGGAATTCGCTATTCGGATGAGCGGGGGCAGGAGCATCTCATTCCGGCGGATCTCGTCGTCGATTCGTCCGGTCGCGGCGTGCCGACCCTAGAGTTGTTGGCGGCGATTGGACGACGGGCGCCGAAGGAGACCCAGGTCGGCGTCAACATCGGCTACACCACTGCCCGCTATCGGATCCCGACCAGCCAAACCCGTGAATGGAAGGCCGCGATCCACCTGCCCGACGCACCTGGGAGCAGCCGCGGCGCGCTCCTTTATCCGCTCGAAGGGGATGAATGGATCCTCGCGCTTGGCGGGCGGGGTGACGAGAAGCCGCCCGGTGACGAGGCGGCCCTTTTGGAATGGGCCCGGCAGTTGCGGATGCCCACGATTTACGACGCCATCGCCGGGGCGGAGCGCGTCGGCGAAGTTATTCGCTACGGGTTCCCGAAAAGCGTTCGCCGCGAGTTTTCAGAACGCGAGTCCGAATCCTTTCCCACCGGTTTATTGCCGTTCGCCGATGCGATCTGCATCTTCAACCCGGTCTACGGCCAAGGCATGAGCGTTGCTGCTCAGGAGGCGATCCTCCTGAAACGGCTTCTTGCGGACGCGTCGAAGTCAGGCGCAGGACTGTCAGGACTTGCCCCGGCGTTTCTCACAGAAGTCGAGTCCGTCCTCGAGGCGCCCTGGGCCATGTCCGCGCTGCCTGATTTTGTTTTCTCGGAGACAACCGGCGACCGGCCCACCGACCTGATGCAGACGCTGAAATTTGGAGCCGCAGTCACCAGGCTGGCGGCCCGTGACGCGGACGTTCACAAGCTCATGGCTGAGGTCGCCTACCTCGTCAAGCCGCGAAGCGCTTATCGTGAGCCGGAGATGTTGAAGCGCGTGCTGGCCGAGATGTCGGCAGGGTGACGGAACGCAAGCGGATCAGTCTCGATCCGCTTGCTCGCTCGACAAAGCAAAGAGGGCCCAGGAAACAAGAGCGGGAAACAATGCTTCCGACTAATGCCTATGGTGCGCAAAGCGTCGCCTCTTCAATTGCTCCCCTGCAAATCAATCGCCGCGATCCTGGTCCGCACGACGTTCTCCTGCGAGTAGTGAAAAACAGGGTCGACGGCGCCCAATGCGACAACTACTAAGAGCGCAGAACAGAATGCCGCTGGCGAACCAGCCTACGTAGCCGATAGCCGCGCGGCCTACGCGAACGTCTGCAGATAACCGAACCGATGGGCATCGAGATTGGAGTGGCCCCCGAGCTGAAAGTACTCGAGAACACAGCGCAGTTGCACAACGAGGTCGTCTGCACGCTGTGCTCGTGCTACCCGAGGATGATCCTGGGCATTCCGCCCGCTTGGTACAAGAGCCGTGAATACCGGGCCCGCGTGGTCCGCGAACCACGCGCGGTGCTTCGGGAGTTCGGGGTGCACCTGGCTGACGATATCGAGGTGCGTGTCTCGGACAGCACCGCGGACCTACGGTACCTCATCGTGCCGCGCCGCCCGAGACGCAGGGGCTAGGCGAGCAGGCACTGGCGCGGTGGGTGGGCCGGGACTCGATGATCGGCACAGGCTTGCCGAGCGCGCCGCTTGCCTAAATGCCTTTAGGGCGTGTTCAGGTCACTTTCGGGCGATGTCGCTCAACAGCAGTCGGAAACTGGCAGGCCATAGACCGTTGGGCTGCAACGTCTGCTTTGTATCGTCCTTCCGTACGTCGGGTGATGGCCGGGTCCGAACCTTCGTGACCCGCACCGAGAGCTGCCGCTCCGGATTCGCGTGTCGATTGCCGTAGCGGCTTACCGGCCACTGCTCTGGGCGAGTCTCCGAACTGTCCTACAGTGCGGAGACTCGCCCAAAGCGTCGCTATGACCCGCCTTTGCCTTGCTCTCAAGATTCCGTCGGACCGCCCTTGAACGGGGCTAATCTAACCCAGCGCTTGGCTGCCATCCTGGCTGCGGACGTGGTGGGGTACTCGCGCCTCATGGCTGCCGATGAGCGGGGCACGGTTGCCGAACTCGATGAGGCGCGCGGCGTCTTCAAGGCGTGCATCGAATCCAGCCAGGGCCGCGTGATCGACATGACCGGCGACTCAGTGCTCGCCATGTTCGACACTGCGACCGGAGCTGTGAATGCTGCGCTGGCGGTTCAACGCGAACTCGAGACTCGCGCTGCGCTAGTGTCCGAGGATCGCAGGATGCGCTTTCGCATCGGCGTGCACCTGGGTGACGTGATCGTGAAGCCCGACGGCACGATCTACGGAGATGGGGTCAACATCGCAGCTCGCCTCGAAAGTCTCGCCGAACCCGAAGGCATCGCGGTTTCCGACTCGATCCGCGTCGCCGTCAAAGGAAAAGTCGCTGTCCAGTTTGAGGATCAGGGCGAGCAGCAGGTCAAGAACATCGCTGACCCGGTACGGGTCTTTCGGCTCG
>JBDUEH010000155.1:0-5902 GCA_040002555.1 Gemmatimonadales bacterium
GAATTCTTTGGCCGACTGCCGCCCGCGTTGGCAAAGAAGTTCGTCTGAACTTCGCTCGGGTTCACCTGCATGACGCGGATGTTGTTCTTCCTGAGCTCACCACGCCAACTCTCCGTCAACGCGTTGACGGCGAATTTTGTCGAAGCGTACGTACTGCCTCCAGCGCTTCCCTTCTTTCCAGCAGTTGAAGCGATGTTCACGATGTTGCCGGTATTCTGCTTTACGAAGTGCCTGGCCGATTCCCGGGCGACGAGCATCGTGCCCAGCACGTTCGTCTCCCAGACGCGCCGGAAGTCATCGGTCTTGATGTCAACGAGGGCCGCCCAACTTCCCGACCCGGCGTTGTTGATGAGAATGTTGTAGCCGCCGAGCTCCTTGATGACGCGTTCAACCATTCTGACGACGTCATCTTCGTGGGACACATCGGCGACGATTCCAAGCGCACCGAGCTCGGCCGCTGCCTGCTCTACAGCGTCGGCCTTCCTCCCGCAAATCGCCACGTCCGCGCCACGGTCGCGAAGCAGCTGTGCGGTTGCGTAGCCGATGCCCGAGCTTCCGCCGGTGATGAGCGCCTTTCCGTGCTTGAGATCCATTGCTTCCTCTTTGTTGTCGTGGGGGAACACCATCTTTGATTATCGAAAGGAAGCTTCGGCCGCAGCCAGAAAACTCGAGACGTCTTCTTCGGTGGTATCGAAAGAGGCGACAAATCGGGCCTCGGATATTCCCTCGTTCCACACCTGGAACGACGCAATCTCCTGAAGGCCGGCGATCTTCTCTCGTGGAATCGAGGCGAATACCTCATTTGCCTGCACCTTCTGAGTGAGCCTCACTCCTTCGATCGATGCAAGCCCATCTGCAAGAAGCGAAGCCATTCGGTTTGCGTGTTTGGCGCTCCGCAGCCAAAGGTCGTCCTCCAGCAGGGCGTCGAATTGAGCTGCGATGAAACGCATTTTCGAAGACAGCTGCATCCCCTGCATTCGGCGATACGCGAAGTTGCGAGCCAGTTCAGGGTCAAAGAAGACAACGGCCTCACCGGCGATCATTCCGTTCTTCGTTCCGCCAAACGAAAGTACATCCACTCCTGAATCGCCGGATATTTCGCGCAGCGAAACGCCGAGGTGGGCGGCGGCGTTGGCCAACCGAGCACCGTCCATGTGCAGCTTCAGTCCATGTTCGTGGACGAAGCCCGAGATGACGCGAATTTCATCCGGGGAGTAAACCGTGCCATACTCTGTCGCCTGAGAGATAGAGACAGCGCTCGGCTGGACGTGATGATCGTTCCCGAAATCGTGAAAGTGCTTCGCAATGCCGTCTCGATCGATCTTGCCGTCCCGAGTCGGAACTGGTGACAGCTTGCAGCCGACATGCTTCTCGGCCGCGCCGCATTCCGATGTATAGATGTGCGCCGTCCCTGCGCAGATGACCGTATTGAATGGCAACGCAAGCGTCTGGAGCCCAAGCACGTTTGCACCAGTGCCGCTGAACACCAGGAAAATCTCGGCGTGCTCGCCGAAAAGATCTCTCAGTCGTGCGATCGTCGCACCAGTGTAAGTGTCGTGGCCGTAAGACGGGACATGACCGGCATTGACCGCGACCATCGCAGCGATTACTTCCGGATGAACGCCGGACCAGTTGTCCGACGAGAAGTGCCGGCGCGGGCGTTCGGAAGAGTGCATGTCGAGCTGCGGCTGGAACGCTATTGCGCCTTTGCTACTTCTGCAGAGAGCTCGGCGTACGCGCCTTCGTTGAGTGCACCAAACTTGAGGTTGCGCCACAGAATCGTTCCGTCCTTACCAATGACGAACACCGTTCTGCTGGCGAAGCTACGACCGGCGCTGTGGGAACCGTATTGGTCAGCAACGGTCAGTTGAGGATCGGAAGCGAGGGCAAACGGAAACTTCATTTCACCAGCCCACGAAACGTGACTGGCTATGCTGTCAACCGAAATCGGAATGACGACGGTGTTCGATCCGAACATGCGCGAGTACTCGTCGCGGAATTTCGTCAGCTCTGCGGTGCAGCCGGACGTGCGATCCGCCGGATAGAAAGCGAGAACAACGACCTTTCCCCTGAGGCTGCTCAGAGTCATCGGCGTATCACGAACTCCCGCGCTGTCGGCCCACGCGATCGTGAAGTCAGGAGCGATACGCCCGATGTCGATGGTTGCCGGCGGAAGTGGAGCAGGCCGAGGAGTTACAGCGGCTGGAGCAGGCGCTACCGTTGCGGTTTGTGCTGAAGCAGCGGATGCGAGCGAAGACGCGCAAATAGCGGCTACGACGTATCGGATCATGGACATTGGAGCTCCTCGAGTTTTGAGCAAGGTAGACGCAGAAACCTAACGCGTGTGCGATCAGTGGACTGCGCGGAAGCTGATGGGAAGCTTGCGAGCCAGATAGGAACTCCATGTCGTGCCTGCGTGATCCCCGGCGTTAGACATCACGATGACAGTCGTTCCATCAGCAAGGACTCGCGCAATGACGTTGTTGTTGTCGTCGGAACTGCCCGAATGCATGATTTCGAGGGTTCGTCCACCGGCTTCGTAGACTCTGACCCCGTACCCATAGTAGACATCTTCACCGCGCTCGGTTCTCACATAAACCTGCCCGCTAGTGAGGTCTCGTGCATCCTCGTGTGATAGGACCTGGCCTTGCTTTGCAGCGATCGTCCAATGAAGAAGATCTTCCGGTGTGCTTGCCATCCCGTTCGCGCCCTTGTGAGCCCAGTCGTTTGATGGCCAGAACGTTGTATGGCCGAGGCGAATTTTCGTTATCAATTCGCGCCGGACATAGCTCTCCCACGAGCGGCCCGATGCTATTTCGACGATGGCAGCGAGTAGTTCATAGTCGTCATCCATATATCTGTAGCGTGAACCGGGATTCGCCGACATCGGACGCGCGAGAACTGCCTGGGCCAATGCGTCGCGTGATTCGATTCCCGCGCCGGAATAGTTGCCATCGATTCCGGATGTGTGAGTCAACAATTGGCGCACAGTTATCCCGGCTTTCTCTCGCGATGCATAGCGAAAGAAACGACCGATCGAGTCCGCCAGAGAGAGTTTCCGCTCTGCGCGCAGGCGAAGAATTGCTGCGCCGGTAAAGCTCTTCGTTATTGAACCAATCCAATAGGAGTCAGCTGCACCGTTGACCCGGCTGGAGCGACCATAGCTCTTCCTGAATTGAACCTTGCCATTCAAAGCAACAAGTACCGATCCAGAGAAGCCGCTGTCAACGAACTGAACAACTGCGAGGTCGATCGCACGAGCGTCGATCGTCTGTGAAGCAGGTTGGTTCACTAAACCCTCCGACGCGGCAAACACCCCAGCAGCGAGACATACAACCACGTCGTAAAGCACTAGCTGTCGATGTACGCCGGAATCGACGCGGACCGCTCATCGAGCCAGCTGATCACATCCGAGAGAACTGTCTCGCGGTCCAGATCGTTGTGAGGCTCGTGGTACCCACCGGGATAAATGAGAAGCTGCTTATCAGTACTCGACACGAGCTTGAAAAGCTCCTCGCTGCCCTGCGCGGAATTGACGCGGTCTGACCCCCCATGCAAAACGAGCAAGGGTAGTTGAATTTCACCGGCCCTTGCCCGAACGCGATCAATCGCCGCGAGCGTTTCCACACCCCAGCGGGCTGTGACCTTGCGGTGGACGAACGGATCTGATCCAAATGCCTTTACGATCGTGGGATCCCGCGACAGAGCGTCGTGGGCGACGCCGAGCGGTAGTGCGATCAGTGGTTTGTAGCGCGACAGAATTCGTGCGACCAACACCAGATACGGCTTTGCCGCGCCCGTCGGCTGAAGCGGGTGGCCACTGAGAACTACACCGTCCAACCCCTCTGGATGGAAGAGGATATAGTCGCTCACAATCAGGGCTCCAAGGCTGTGGCCGTAGAGAAAGATCGGTAGCCGCATGAAATGAGCGGACACATAGCGTATGAACACATGGAGATCTTCGCGGTAGTCAGCCCACGCGTCGATGTGTCCGTGCACGCCTCCTGACCGTCCGTGACCGCGGTTGTCGAACGCGGCAACAGCGAAGCCCTGTCTCGTCAGACGTTCGACAAGGTAGCCGTAGCGTCCGGAGTGCTCGCTTATTCCATGGACAACGGCAACTACCCCACGGATAGCACCCACCGGCTGCCATGTCTGGACGAATAAATCGACGTCTCCAACACCGCGCAACGTCGTCTCTCTGTGTTCAGTCGATGGCGTAATCAAATGGTTACCTCCATGGCCCAATCTGGTGTTACAACCGGAAGGCGCAATATCCTTGTCGGTAGCGAGCCGTCTCAAATCGGAGATAGAGTCATGAAACTTCACGGTATTCACCATCTGACCGCCGTTTCCGCCAGCATCCGCGAGAACCTTCGTTTCTACACTGGGTCGCTCGGCATGCGTCTCGTTAAACGAAGCGTGAATCAGGACGATGTCAGTGCTTATCACCTGTTTTACGCGGACGCGATAGGCACTCCTGGCACCGATCTCACATTTTTCGATTGGAGCATGCCCCGCGAACAGCGCGGCACAAACAGCGTGACTCTTACGTCACTTCGCGTGAACGGAAGAAGCGCTCTTGAATGGTGGAGCGAGCGTTTCAACTCCCTCGGAATCGTGCACGGCGGAGTGGTCGAGCGCGATTCGCGATTGGCGCTCGAATTCGAGGATCCGGAAGGCCAGCGTCTCTCCCTGATCGACGACGGCGGGCTTGGCGACGAGCCGACGCCCTGGACGGGAAGTCCGGTGCCCACAGAATATCAGATAAGGGGCCTCGGTCCGATCGTCATGAGCGTGCCGGGGCTCGAGCCCACGAATGCCGTGCTCACGAGCGTGATGGGAATGGATCACGTACGAGAATACACCGGCGCAATCGGGCCCAGCCATGCCGTTCACGTATACAAAATGGATGGTGACGGACCGCACTCCGAGTTGCACGTTGCCGTTGAGCCAGGGTTGTCGCGTGCTCGCCTCGGAGCGGGAGGTGTTCACCACGTTGCATTCAGAACGCCATCCGAAGCCGAGTACCACGAATGGCACGAACGGCTCGAGTCGATGGGAGTTCGCAACAGCGGAGAGATAGACCGTTACTATTTTCGCAGCTTGTATTTTCGCGAGCCTGCCGGAATACTCTTTGAAATTGCGACCGACGGGCCCGGCTTCGCCGTTGACGAAAACCAGCAGACACTGGGCGAAAGAGTTGCGTTGCCACCGTTTCTCGAAAGTCACCGCGAATCGATCGTGTCGAATCTCAAGCCGATCGATTGATGGGAAAAACACGACTTGAGGCGTTCAGTGATGGAGTGATCGCGATCCTCATCACGATCATGGTTCTGGAGCTCAAGGTTCCGGAGGGCGGCGACTTCAATGCACTTCGGCCCGTGCTACCTCACCTCCTGTCGTATTTACTGAGCTTCGTGTACCTCGCGATTTACTGGAACAATCACCATCACATGCTCCAGGCCACCCACAGGGTGAACGGCAAAATCCTGTGGGCGAATTCGCACTTGCTGTTCTGGCTATCGCTGGTTCCCGCCGCGACTGCGTGGCTCGGCGATCACGTCAAAGCGGCTATTCCAACGGCGACTTACGGCCTCATTTTTTTCTTCGCGGGACTCGCTTATTTCGTTTTGCAGCAATGCATCATCGCGCAGGAGGGCCGCGATTCACAGCTCGCCAAAGCAGTCGGCAGCGACAGGAAGGGAATGGCGTCGGCCGCACTTTATGCGGCGTCGGTCGGACTCGCTTTCGTCAATCCGATTTTCTCCGACTTGATTTTTGTCCTGGTTGCGGCTTGGTGGCTGGTTCCAGACCGAAGGATCGAATCGACGATCAGTGATTCAGACGGCGACTGAGGTCTCGCTGAAACAGCAGCTCTAATGTCTCACCGAGCTCGACG
>JBDUEH010000156.1:0-5887 GCA_040002555.1 Gemmatimonadales bacterium
ACCACAATCGCTTGTAAGGCAATTGCTCTATATCTGCATTCCGGTCCACAACGAAGGCGCCACGGTTGGCGTTCTGCTCTGGCGCATCCGCAAGATGTTCCAGTCGTACTCGCGCGAATACGAGATCCTCGTCTTCGACGACGCGAGCACCGACGGAACAGGTGAGATACTCGCCCCATACGCCGACGTAGCCCCGCTCACGGTCATCCGGAGCGCGACCCGGAGGGGTTACGCTTTCGCGGTAAACGCCCTGGCGCGCGAAGCCTCGCGGCGAACGAAATATCCTCGCCGCGATGCAATGATCGTGATGCAGGGCGACTTCACCGACCAGCCCGAACACCTTCCGGAACTGATCAAGCGTTTCGAGGGTGGAGCGGACATCGTTGTCGCCGAGCGCAATGCGACTATGGAGCCCCTGGAGGTGAAGCGGCTGCGCCAACTCGCGCCTTGGGCGATTCGTTTCTTCGTTCCGGTGTCGGGGCTCGACGATCCGTTCGGCTCATTCCGCCTTTACCGAATCTCGCTCATTCGCGAGCTACTCAAAACCTACGGCGAGAAGCCGCTCGTCACGACAGACGGTTGGGCTGCGAATGTCCAGATGCTCATCGCAACCGTTCCCCTCGCTCGGCGCGTCGAAAAGATCTCGGTCGATCCGCGATACGATCTTCGTACCCGCGCAACCCGAATCAAGCCCTTCGCTGATTCGATGGCACTTTTTCGATTTGGACGTTCAATGCGCGGCAGCAAGGTCAGCTTGCCAGCCGGTCCCGCCCCAGTTACCACCGCGAACGCGGCGACGCCTCCCACTGCGCGCGAGCGTGTGACGACGTGACCCTCCGTTCGTTGAAGGCGATTGCGCTGGCCGTGGTCCTGCTCGTCCCGACATACGGCATCGCATCGTCACGTCCCACGCCAGACGAAAAAGTCATTCGCTCACCGGCGAGACTTTCGGAAGACGCGGCTGAGGTTCCGTTCGGCGCCGGCGAGAAAAGTACTTTTGACGTGAAGTTCGGGAGCATCCGCGTCGGGAGCGGATCACTCGAAGTTCTTGGTGTCGAATCCGTTCGCGGCCGCGACACCTGGCACACTTCGTTTCAAGTGCAGGGCGGAACATTCTTCTACCGCGTCAACGACGTGTACGAGAGTTGGATTGACACGCGAACGCTGAATTCGCTGCTGTTCCTCAGGCAGATCGAGGAAGGCGCTCGTGAGCGCGCGCAGAATTTCGAGATCATGCCTGAAAAAGGCATTTACATCGAACGCACTCGTCAGGCGAACACGACCCACAAAACGGTCGCCGAACCGCTGGACGAAGGCGCGTTCCTCTATTTCGTGAGAACCGTTCCGTTGAAGGTTGGCGAGACGTACGACTTCAATCGCTATTTCATCCCGGATCGCAATCCCGTTCGCGTGACCGTGTTGAGAAAGGAGAAGGTTACGGTTCCCGCCGGCACCTTCAACGCGATCGTAGTCAAGCCAGTTATCAAGACCAAAGGGATTTTTTCTGAAAAGGGACAGGCAGAGGTCTGGCTCTCGGACGACTCGACGCGCATGCTTCTCCAGGTCAAGTCAAAGCTGTCGTTCGGTTCTCTCAACCTCTATCTAAAATCCTACACTCCGGCGAAGACTCGGAACTAGAGCAGCCATCGGAAGATGCGTCTTCGGTGGCGACGCCCGAGGCTGACCTTTCGAAAGTCCGCACGGTGCCCATCGAACGGCGCCCCAACAAAGTCCGCACCGAAGAGTTCGCTTCCCCGCCCGGCGAAGATCGTTCTTTTCGCGCATTCGTCGATGCACTTCCGGACGTCCTCGTTGCGAGAGATTTTCGCGCTGTAGTCGAAGCAATCGTCAACGCCCATCTCACGGGTCGCGGCGTCGTCGTCATGCTCGGCGGACACATCGTGAAGACCGGTGTCGCTCCCCTGCTGATCGACCTGATGAAGCGCGGGATCATCACTCATATCGCTATGAATGGCTCAGGCGCCATTCACGACTACGAGATCGCGCGGTTTGGCGCCACGTCCGAAGACGTCGCTCGCGGTCTCGTCGATGGTACGTTCGGGATGGCCGACGAAACCGGCTTGGGAATGAACCAGGCATTTACCGCCGGAATGCGAAATCGCTGGGGAATGGGCGAAGCACTCGCGCAGTCGCTCGCGGAAGAACCTGATCTCGCTCACCCGGAAATGTCACTGCTTCTTGCGGCCGACGGACTCGGCATCCCCTGCACTGTTCACGCGGCAGTCGGAGCTGAGATCATCCATCAGCATCCGGCAGCGGACGGTGCGGCAATTGGCGACACGAGTCATCGCGATTTTCGACGGCTCGCCGCTTCACTGCCGTCGCTTCACGACGGCGGCGTTGCCCTCAACCTCGGCAGCGCGGTGATCATGCCCGAGGTTTTTCTGAAGGCGCTAACGATCGCCCGGAATCTGAACGATAAGAAGCCTGTCAATTTCACGACATGCAATCTCGACATGCAGCAGCACTACCGGCCGCGCATGAACGTCGTAGTGCGGCCGACGGCTGGTGGCGGAAAGGGCTATGAAATAACAGGGCACCATGAAATCATGGTGCCCCTGTTGACGTGGTCGGTAATCGACCGGCTCGAGCGTTCCCGCGGCTGAGCCGCGGTGTTGCTAGTAGCGGTCGATGCTCGTTCCCGCCCACTTCTCACGAAGTTTTCGAGCAGTGTCGGGACTCACGATGCGGATCGCGAGGTAGGCAACGGCACCCACAATCAGCGCCTTGATTGCAAATCCAAGCAACACGAAGGTCAAGCCAATCAGACCTCCAAAAACCGAGAACACGAAGCCGAGCGCGAAGATGCCAAGCATCACGAGAACGCCGGTCATGAATAGTGTCTTGAGCATTGGGTCTTTCTCCAAAACGGTGGATGCGCTCACTACGATAACGCTGGCCCGCCGGTTTCACGCGTGACCACTACGGCAGACGTAATCGTCGTCGGCGGCGGAATCATCGGGCTCTGCTCGGCGACATCAATCGCGGCGAGCGGGCTGAGCGTGATTCTCGTCGGCGAACATCGGCCGGGCGAGGCCTCTCCAGCGGCTGCTGGAATGCTGACTCCCGCTGTCGAAAAAGCGGAGGGCCCGGCTCACGATTTTGCCGTGGCGTCGAGAGACATGTATCCACTTTATCTCGAAGAGCTGGCGGAGGCGGTCGGGATTCGGGTTCCTCTCAACCGCCTTGGGGTTCTTCAGGTTGCCATAACCGAGCGCGGTGTGCGCGGCCTTATGAAAACGGCATCGCCTGGCAGTGCGTGGATTGACCGAACCGAGCTAACGCGTCTCGAGCCAACCCTCGGCCATGCGTTTGGCGCTGTCACGAATCCAGGCGACGGCGCAGTGGACAACAGGATTCTGTTGACCGCATTGAACGAGCTTGCCGACATATCGCCGTTGATCTCTCGGGTGACCGCCGCTGTGACGGCGATTGAATCGTCCGACAGCGGCGTAGCGGTGCGGTTGACGGATGGGAGCCGACTTCGCGGCGCAAAGGTAGTACTTGCCCCGGGTGCGTGGGCTGGTGCGATCGCGGGGGCGCCTCTGCTCGCGTCAATCCAGCCTTCACGCGGCCAACTTGTCGCGTATTCGGGAATTGGCCTCCGCCACGTCACCTACGGACCGCGAGGATATCTCGTCCCCCGAGGCAACTGGACAATCGCCGGAAGCACGATGGAAAAAGCCGGCTTCGACGCAGTGACGACCCCGGAAGGAATCGCGCGCCTATCATCCGCTGCGGCCGAGATCGCGCCGGCCCTCGGAGCGATGTCTCCGACTTCTGCGTGGGCCGGCCTCAGGCCAGTGACGCCGGACATGCTGCCCCTACTTGGACCCGATCCAGACCACCCCGAAATCGTCTACGCATGCGGTCACTCCCGGAACGGGATTCTCCTTGCTCCAATCACCGGGAAAACAGTCACCGAGCTGGTCACCGGAAAGGCTGTAACTGCGGACTTGTCTCAATTTCGCCCGGACCGCTTTTAGGATAGATTCCCCCAGACAAATGAGCGAAGTGCTATACCAGATCATGGGTCGGCATCGCGTCGAGCCCCTTCCCGAGCGCAAGCCATCGTGGCTCAAGGTGAAGGCTCCGGGCGGACCTAACTACTTGCGGCTCAAGCACATGATGCGTGAGCTCGACCTCCACTCGGTTTGCGAGGAGGCCCATTGCCCCAATGTCGGCGAGTGCTGGGAGCACGGCACCGCGACGTTCATGATCCTGGGCGATGTCTGCACGCGCAATTGCGCGTACTGCGCTGTCTCCCACGGCCGTCCTCCGAAGTACGACATATCCGAGCCTGACCGGGTCGCCGAAGCAATCGCCCAGATGCAGCTCCAGCACGCCGTCATCACATCAGTCGATCGCGACGATCTTCCCGATTTTGGCGCGTACATCTTCGCCGAGACGATCAGGCAGATTCACGCGCGAGTTCCGGATTGTTCAGTGGAAGTGCTGGTTCCGGATTTTCAGGGAAAGGAAGACAGCATCAGGGCCGTCCTCGAAGCCGGCCCGGAGATTTACAATCACAACACCGAAACAGTCCCACGGCTGTACAAGAAATGCCGTCCCGGTGGCCGCTATCTTCGCGTTCTAGAAATTTTTCGCACAGCCAGGCGCATCGCTCCCGATATTCCGACGAAAACCGGAATCATCCTCGGCATGGGGGAGACGCTGGAAGAAGTGATCGAGGTGATGAAAGATCTGCGGAGCGTTGACGTAGACATTCTTACCGTCGGCCAATATCTCCGACCATCGGAGAGTCACATCGCTCTCGACCGTTACGTGACGCCCGAAGAATTCCGGATGCTTTACGAAGTCGGCATGTCGCTGGGCTTCCGGCACGTTGAATCAGGACCACTCGTTCGTTCGAGCTATCACGCCTGGGAACAGGTTCAAGCGGCGGGCGTTTGACGGACACAGTGAAGCGGGAAAGCACCCGCAAACCAAAGCAGGAAATGGCAAACACGAATAGCAGTGCCGAAGCGAATATCGGTGAACAGGTCACACTTCGAAAGGAGCTCCTTCGTTCGATGCTGCTTCAGCGGCGGTTCGAAGAACGCTCCGCAGAAGCGTACGCACTCGGCAAGATCGGCGGTTTCTGCCACCTCTACATCGGACAGGAAGCAATTTCTGCGGGAACGATGTCCGTTCTTCGTCCCGATGATTACGTCGTCACGTCATACCGGGATCACGGTCAGGCGATCGCGCGCGGCATGACTCCGCGATCGGTGATGGCAGAACTCTTCGGACGAGTTGACGGATGCTCGGGCGGCAAGGGCGGCTCGATGCATCTGTTCGACAAGAAACTCGGCTTCCTCGGCGGACACGGCATTGTGGGAGGCCACATTCCGCTCGCAGCCGGTGTCGCCTGGGCGATCAAGTATCGAAAGGGCGATCAGGTCTGCGTCTGCTTCTTCGGTGAAGCGGCAGTGAACATCGGCGCGTTCCACGAAGCACTCAACATGGCTGCGTTGTGGAACCTGCCTGCCGTTTTCGTCATCGAGAACAATCGCTACGGCATGGGCACGGCGATTTCGCGTTCGACGGCAAACGAAGACGTGAAAGCGCGAGCCGCAGCGTATCGAATGCACGGAGAGTCGGTCGACGCGCAGGACGTGTTCGCCGTTCGCGACGCAATGGGACGAGCCGTCGCAAAGGCGAGGAAGGACGGCACTCCGACACTGATCGAGATGCGCACCTATCGCTTCATGGGACACTCGATGTCCGACGCGGCAAGCGGAACATATCGCTCAAAGGAAGAGCTCGAAGAGAACATGAAACGCGATCCGATCGTGCTTCTGCACGACATCATGCGCGCAAACAATGAGCTGAGTGATGGCGAATTCTCGAAGCTCGACGAAGA
>JBDUEH010000157.1:0-5866 GCA_040002555.1 Gemmatimonadales bacterium
GGAGCCTGCTCGACGACAATGCGGACTGGCTCAAGAAGGAGCTCAAGACGAAGGCGGCCGAAATTGCTTATTGGGCGTGATGGGAATGGGCTGAGGATCAGGCGCGAACGTCCGGTCGTCTAGCCGTCTTTGGTAGTTGATTATTCAGGCCGCCAGATGAAGAGATCCTGGTATCGGCACATAAAAACACCGCCGCCGGATCACTCCAGCGGCGGTGTTTCATTGCCGACTGCTACATCTTCACAAGCTCGACACGTCTGTTAGTTGCGCGTCCTTCGGCGCTGGTATTCGGTCCGAGAGGCTTCGTGTCGCCAAAGCCTTTCGAGTCAAGCCGCTTTGCATCGATATGGTATTGCGACACAAGTGCGGCCTTCACCGACGCCGCGCGCTTGTCGCTCAACGCGCGATTTGCATCCTTCGCACCAACGTTATCTGTATGACCCTCGATGCGAAGTTTGAGCTCCGGGTGCTGCGTCATCATTCCTGAGATTTCCCTCAGGGTTGGTGCTGATTCGGGCTTGAGCTGGTCGCTGCCCGTATCAAACAGGAGTCCCTGCGTAATGACGCGGCCTGACGACACAATATCGTCGTAGATCGCCTTATGGCTCTCTGCTACGCGAATGCGCGTGACATATGCCGGATTCTCCTCACTGCGGCCGTCGATGAAAAGGTGCAGCACCTTCGAGTGCTGGAAATTGGCGTTCGGCACGTTCGCAAGGCGCTTCTCATCGAGATAGACTTTTATGTATTTGCCGTCGCCGAGTATGCGGACCTGTGCCGGCTTGCCTGTGTAGCGGGCGCGATATGAATCGCCAGCCAGTTTCACTTCGCCACCGCCGCCGCCCGCCAGCGATACACCGTCGCTGCCCCAGCCGATAATTGTCGTGCCTGCATCATCGACTCGACCCACGCTACCACGGAGATGAAAGTCAGCGCCTGCGAGTGTCGGACGGTTGATCACGTCAATCTCGATCGTGAACTTGTCAGGAAGCGCTTCAGGCAGCGGGATCGACAGCTTACTCGAGCTCGTTGCGCGCATGACGCGCCTTCCGCCAAGCTCTGCCACTTCCATGTTGCCTTCTACGAAGTTGAGGCGCGCAGGAAAGTTGCCAACCTGATCGTCTGTGAAATCCTGGTAATAGATGACCCTGTCGCCGGGAACGAAATCATAGTTTACGTAGACAGCTGCGGGTGCGGCAACACTGGCAGCGCCAGTTGTGCCGCCTGGCGCAGCGGCCAGGCGAACGTTCCCGCCGACGGCCGAGGCCGCAGCGTTCATCAATCCCATCGCCTGCATCATCTGCATTGCGGCCGCAGCATCTGCGGCGGTCCCCGCGCCAGCGCCGGCTTGCGCCTTCATCATCTTTGCGAGGCCCGCTGCCGCTGCCGCATTGGACATTCCATTCTGCTGCATGAGCTGCAGCGCGGCTGCCTGAGCAGACGCGTTATTGATACCGCTCGCGCCGGCGCCTCTGATCAGCTGAAGAGCTGCTGCCTGGGCGGCGACGTTGGAGAGTCCGGTAACATTTGCTGCAACGCCCATCGCACCGTTGGCGGCGGCACCGCGTAGTCCGCCCGCCAATCCGGCGACGAGCCCGGAGTTTGCGCAAGGTCCCGTTCCGGTCGCCGCGGATACTGCTCCTCCAGGAACGACAGTGCACGCAACGCCTTTCGCCGCGCCCTGCACGGCTTTGTTGCCGGCAACTGACTTTGCCTTGTTCATGAGCCCGCCGAATCTGCTTTTCTTTGGTGCGGCCGAGTCTGGGGCGGCGGTCGAATCAGTCGGGGTTTGCGCGTGGATTGCGCGCGGAGCGGGGGAAGTGATGCCGACGGTGGCGACAAGCATCATCGTCATCGAGGTGAGACGCGAATACGTCATGATGACTCCTTATTGGTAGTCGGCCGAATGCAAAGGATGGGACGACTCTCTGGCAATAGATAGGAGTCGGCTTCAAAAAGCGCTCGAAGTTCAACAACTACAACAGTTTACGCCCTCGTGAATGTGCCAGGAAACGGTCCTTGCCGGCACCTGCCTGATTGAGGCGACACCTCTACAATCCAGCCGTTACAGCCCAATCCACCATTTGGCATTAACGACGAACACGTTTTCGGGCTTCATGGTGGGCACGCCAACAGTGCGCCCAGGCTGCGCGCACATTGCCCGTGCGAGCGAGTGGTGACTATGCAGTCAGGGTTCCCGACACTGACGATCAGGAAACGTATCAGATATCCCATTTCCTCTAATCTGGTGCATAAAACAACCACCAGATTGGCTTGCTAAATGCATTCGACTACTATCATCCCGCTGAATGGTCAGCGGAAATTTCCGCGAAGACGGGCCCTCCCGTTTTTTTGAATGGAGTCCCATGAGTATCAAATTTCAACCCCGTCAGTTCTACATTCCGGATCGATCACGCCGCGCCGATCTCATCGTTCCTGAAGCGTCAATACGAACACCGACTGCAGACCGCGTTGAGTCCGGCCGGCTGATGGTGAGACTCTCTCGCGTGCTGGCCGGTTCGATCGGGATTGTGTTGGCAGCAGCATGTAGTCGCGGTGAATCGGCAACGGTCGCGCCGCCAGGCACTCCAACCGCGCAGAAAGTAGCCGAGACGGCGAAGGCATCGCTCGTTCGGGATACGGCAGTCGCCGCGGCCATAGACGACTCGGTAAAGACCGTCGCCGAAAAGAAAGTCACTCAGCAGAGCGCCAGACCTGGGCGACCCAAGGTGGACAAGGCGATGTTCGCCGGCGGCTGTTTCTGGAGTATGGAGCGTCCGTTTCAGCACGTGCCTGGTGTGATCGCGACGACTGTCGGTTATGCGGGCGGTCACACGCAAAATCCGACGTATGAGCAGGTCAACACGAGGACTACGGGTCACACCGAGACGGTGCAGGTGGAGTTCGATCCGTCGAAGGTCACATACGCGAAACTCCTCGACGTGTACTGGCACAACATCGATCCGGTGACGAAGGATCGTCAGTTCTGCGACGGCGGCGGCGACTATCGAACGGTGATCTTCACCCGCAACGCGGAACAGAGCGCGGCGGCGAGTGCATCGAAGAAGGCTCTCGATGCGTCAGGGCATTTCAAGACACCAATCGTCACTGAGATCGTTGCGAACGCCGCGTTCTGGCGTGGCGAGGAATATCACCAGCACTTCGCCGATCGTAATCCTGACCATTACAACGCATACAAACGCGGGTGTGGTCGCGACGCGCGGCTGCACGAGTTATGGGGAGACTCCGCGGCGCCCTACGTGCCGAAGGGCTAAGGTCGTCTGGGTCAGAACGAGGGAGCGAACTTTCTTGCGCTCAACCTCGCAGATGAAATCGTGAATGGAAAGCGCAGTATCGAGCATGCGCGCACCATGCTCTGCCCCAGTTGTCGGCCGCCGCCTCGACGCTTCTGTGAACAGGCAGACTGCACGAGGCCAGTAGCGGGCGATCAACTCTAGCACCTCCCATGCAAGGCCAGCAACAACTCAAAATGGAGAGTTGATGACCGTCATCGGCGACGTTCCAAAAAGGCACCTCGGTCAAACGGGAGAAATGGTCTCCATGATCGGAGTGGGTGGACACCATCTCGGACTGGATACAGTCAATGAACAACTCGCCATTCGCATAGTTCGATCGGCCCTCGATCGCGGCGTCACGTTCCTCGACAATTCCTGGGACTACAACGACGGCAAGAGCGAACGGCGGATGGGAAAGGCGCTTGGGAATGGATATCGGGATAAGGCTTTCCTGATGACGAAAATCGACGGCCGCTCGAAGAATGCAGCCACGAAACAGCTCGACGAATCACTGCGACGCCTTCGCACCGAGCAGATCGATCTCGTGCAGCATCATGAAGTGATAAGGTTCGACGATCCGCATCGCATCTTCAATGAAGATGGCGCGAACGCCGCACTCATCGCGGCGCGCGAAGCCGGCAAGATCCGGTTCATTGGATTCACCGGCCACAAGGACCCCCGAATACATCTTCACATGCTCGAAGTCGCGAAGGAAAACGGATTCCGTTTCGACACCGTGCAGATGCCCCTCAACGTGATGGATGCCCACTATCGCAGCTTTGAAAGGCTGGTCGTGCCGGAGCTGGTCGAGGGCGGCATCGGTGTAATCGGAATGAAGCCGATGGGGAACGGCATCATTCTGAAGTCGGGAACCGTGAGAGCGAAGGAATGTCTTCGCTATGCCCTGAGCCTTCCCACATCGGTCGTCGTCACGGGCATCGACAGCATGAAAGTGCTGGATCAGGCGATCGAAGTGGCATCCACGTTCACCCCGCTCGATGCAGGCGAAAGGTCCGGTCTGTTGTTACGCACGAAGACCGCCGCGACCAAGGGCGAGTTCGAGCTGTTCAAGACATCTTCTCTCTTCGATTCCACTGCAACACACCCGGAGTGGCTAGGCGAAGAATCCGAGCGCGTTCAGAGCCTGCTTGGCGAATGATCACACGCCGACCAGAGATCAGCGTCTAGAGCCTGAAGCAAGAACGAGCCGTTGCGTGCCTGACGTCTACTCTCCGTACATCTCTGTTATGAGACGCCGCAGCGTTGCGGCTTCCTGCGATGTAAGCGCTCCCAGTTTCCTTCCAATGCGCGATTTGCTGATCGTCCGGATCTGATCGACAGCAATTTCCGCGTCGCGACTTCCAGCTTTGACTTCAATACGCGTACGCCACGCCGGATGAAGCTGCGTCGTGAGCGGGCAGATCGTGACTGTGCTGAGCAGATCATTCAGAGCGTCGAGACTGACAATTACGACCGGGCGGGTCTTCTGCATTTCTGATCCGAGCGTCGGATCGAGATCGGCCCACCGAATTTCGTATCGCTTCACTCGCTTGCTGGCTCATCCGGATAGGTCTTTTTTCGCTCGGCCACTCTTCCTGTCCCGCGATAATCCCAGGGGATTTCGTCGAGCCCGTCGCTGTTCGTGACGTCCCACTCGCTCCAGTTCTCCTGCTCGGATGCCATTTGTCTGGCCGTTTCCTGAAGTGAAAGTTTCTGAATCGGTGGCCCGTCAGGGCGCAGCAGAATTCCTTCGAGCCGCTCTTCCATGATCACGGTGTCTCCGATGTCGTATCGCTCAAGGGTTTTGGCGGGTAGCCGCACGCCTCTCGAATTGCCAATTCGTGCAACTTTGATCTCGATGGGCTTCATGTAATAACAGTAGTTACATAAGTCGCCCTTCGAAAGTCCGGGGGCTAAAGGCTTGCGTCTTGCTTCGGTATTTGTTCGGTATTACGATAGAGACCCAATGCCGTTCATCGAGCTTCGAAGCCACACCGCCTTTTCCTTCAACGACGGCGCACTCACCCCCGAGGCGCTGGTCAAACGAGCCGCCCAGCTCGGCTTCCATACTATAGGTATAGCCGACACCGCCGACCTGGGCGGTGTGCCGAGGTTCGTGCTTGAGTGCCAGCGCCAGGGAATCAGGCCCGTGGTGGGTGTGGAGCTCAACGTCGATGGCCGCCCCGCTGCCTTTTATGCCAAGAGCGCCGAGGGGATGCGGAATATCGGTGCGTTGGTGACGAAGGCGCGGGTGGGATCGCTCCGCGGATGGGTGAAAGGGCAGAACGCCGGAATGCGCGGGCGTCCACGGGTGAGCTGGAGCGACATCGTCGAGCACAACGCTGGAATCCACGCGCTGACCGGTCCGGCATCGGGTCCGATCGGGGCGAAGATTCAGGCGTGCGAATATTCTGCCGCGGCGCGGATGCTCTCGGAATGGAACGATGTGTTCAGGGACAGGCTGGCGGTGGAAGTCCAGCTTCATCACACGGGCGGATGTGAAGCTGCGCTCGCCGCGGCACTGATCGATCTCGCGGGCAAGCAAAAGATTCCGTGGGTTGCGACGAACG
>JBDUEH010000158.1:0-5837 GCA_040002555.1 Gemmatimonadales bacterium
TGCCCGTTGCGCTCCCATTCGGCGAATCCGCCCGGCATATTCATCACACCGGATCGCCCCTCCCTCTGCAGGATGCTCGCCGCAATCACTGACCGCGATCCGTGCTGGCATTGCACCACGATGTCGCCGTCCGGAACTTCGTCCAGTCTGGATTGAAGTTCCGGCAGCGGGATGTTCAACGCGCCGGGTATGTGACCGTCATTGTACTCCGCGCGAGTTCTTACGTCGAGTGTCGTTGCATTTCGCTTCGCTGCCGCCGTTTCCTGGGCTGCCTCTTCGATCTGCGCAACGCCGGTAACTGCAATGAGGTCGTCGAGTTCCTCAACCGGCAGAACTCCGGCGATCGCATCGATTCCAATCAGTGACAAATCGAGCGCGAGGCTTCTTCGCGATGCATCGTCCGAAGCGCCGATGAAAAAGACAGGCCTGTCGTAAGGCAGAAGCGCGCCCGACCACGTCAGGAACGACTTGTTGCGTGGAATACTCGTCGTTCCTCTGGCATAGCCGGCCGTGAATGCCGAAATCAGCCGGGTGTCAACGACTATCGCGCCGTCATTGAGCGCCTTTGCCACCTCAGCGCCGGTCGATACGCGAGGAAGGGAAGTTGGCGGGGGCGGTGTTCCATCTCGATTCATTCGCTTCATCGTAGCGAAATACGCGGGCGGCTCCGGTTGTCCCGCGAGGACTGCCCTGATGAAGCTCGCCTCGTCGGTTTCCGCGAGCGCCCAGTTGAAAATCTTTTCGTATCCCAGCGTGGATTGAGGCATTGCGCCCAAGGCCTTTCCGCAGGCTGAGCCGGCGCCGTGACCGGGCCATAGCTGGAGATAATCGGGGTGGGTCTTGAATGCCTGTACCGACCGAAAGAGCTGGCGGGCGCTCGCTTCCATGGTACCCGATTGTCCCGCTGCCCGTTCGAGCAGGTCCGGTCTCCCAACATCGCCGACGAAAATGAAATCGCCGGTGATAGCGCCCATCGGAACCGCCGCGGTTGACGTATCGGTGAGGAGAAAAGTGAGATGCTCGGGAGTATGCCCTGGTGTGTGGACGGCGTCCACACGAACGTCGCCGACGAGGAACGTCGATCCATCGGACAGCAGCTCGGCGTTCGCGTCGTGGGCGAAAGCGTACTTCCAGTCGGGTCCGCCAGCATTCGACAGGTAGAGCTGCGCATCCGTATGCGCGGCAAGATCCCGAGAGCCCGATACGAAATCCGCATGAATGTGAGTTTCCGTCACTGCGATGATGCGGACGTTGTCCCGGGACGCCGCGGCAACATACTGCTCGATGTTCCTGTTAGGGTCGACGATCAGGGCTACACGCGAGTGTTCGCAGGCGACAAGGTAGCTGGCCTGCGCAAGGCGGTCGTCGTAGATGCGTTTCAGTAGCATCGTTCCAATCTACAAGGAACAAAAAAGACGCGTCACCGACGCGTCCTTCCTGTTCTGTTGTTCGCAGTGTCACTCCACAATCGTCGGTCGCTTCAGTGCGAAAAAGTCAGCCCCGCCGTTGTACCCGGTAAAAGTAACCTGAAGGTTGTTACTGAGCTGCACGCGATTGGCAACCAGGGCGCCATTGATAGTGAACGTGGCTCCGCTGCCGAACTGAACGGTCTGCGTGGGAAAGTACATGGTACCATCCATCCGGCTCACCGACCCGGCCTTGAACACGTTAATCAGGTTGGGCGCGGCAGGATCCGAGTAGAACAGGACGCCGGGAAGCGCGCTGCTCGGATCCGTATTAGCCGCGATATCGAGCGTCACGGTGGATGACTGAATGAAGATTGGGCCCCATGTGTAGCTGGCGCCTGGCGGAGGAGCGGTGTTGAAGAAAGTTACGCCCGTTCCGGTGCTTCGGAGCGTAGATCCTCCCCCAACGATGTTGAGGCCACCGCCTCGAAGAATGTACAATCCCTGCGTAAGCGTGACATTTGCGCCCGGCTTGAGGTCCATTCCGCCGCAATACGTGCCCGGATTGAGCGTGATCGTTCCGGTAATCTTCAGCGGTGCAGCCGCCGACCCAAAGTCGCAGGTCGCCGGCACCGGTGGCTTCACGAGGTATGCGAGAGGATCAGGCGTCGGGGGAACGTTGTACTTCGCAGCGGGGCTGAATGCACCCGCATTTCCGTCCACCGCCGAGCCCGAAACACCAATCGAGGGCGCGCTAATCTGCGCTTGCCCGCTTGCGTATGCGCCGGTTGCACTCGTCGAATTCACGTCTATCCCGCAGCCGCTGCCAATAAGCTTAGCCTGATTGTTGACTTCCAGCGTGTGGTTTCCCGTCGGATCGAGCACGATGAAACAGTATTCGGCGAGAACAATTCCGGCCGTCGCCGTGGCACGAACCGTCACCGCGTTCTGCCCGAAAATATTCGCAAGGTTTGTTGGCACGACTCGTGAAACCTCAACCGTGACGAATTTGCTTCCCGAGTACCGGGCGGACGTCGAGGGCCAGGTTACCGTAATCGTATTTCCGTTTGCGCCGTTCGCAAAGCCATTCCTGCTCGTCTCGCTGTTCGCGGCAAAGCTCACGGA
Organism: Gemmatimonadales bacterium; assembly: GCA_040002555.1. Classification (GTDB taxonomy): domain Bacteria; phylum Gemmatimonadota; class Gemmatimonadetes; order Gemmatimonadales; family Gemmatimonadaceae; genus UBA4720. The sequence continues at coordinate 2,532 of JBDUEH010000158.1, forward strand.
ATCAGTACGATTACGAAAGATCTCCACTGCACCGGCGAGCGCACCGGCGTCAGCCGCAGTCTGAATCAACCTCTTCTCGCGCTGCAACGCTCCGCCGTCTATTGCAAGTGCCAGGAGCGAGAGCAACCCGACGGTGGATACCGCAACCAGGGCGAGCACCGCTCCTTTGCGCTCGGCTCGACCCAAATCTCTGATCGAGCGGCCGCGAAACTTTGAAGCGTGGGATGTTTCCTTGCTCATTTTACGGCTCCTCGAGTCAATACTCGATTTGAATTCGGGTCATTGTACCCGGAAGACGGCAACGTGTCTTACGGTGAACGAGTCCGGAATACCTGGATACCTCAATATCAGCGGAAATATCTTTTCGACGCTGTCTTTTACAAAAACCTGAGGAACGCCGTATCCGCTACAGCTTGCCGTACACACCGGAATCGTCCCGTTGCTGCACCTGCAGAAATAGCTGGCCTTCGTGCGGATCGTGCCGATGTCAGCGGCTTCGTTTCGGGATGCCTGTTCCATTCCGGGTGCATCGACGGCGAACGTGGTTCTCTGCGAGCCGTAGTGCGCGCCCGCCCGCGCAGCGTTCGCCACCGTGACGGCGGTGTGATAAACGCGGCCGAATTCCGCTGCGCCGATTGCGAGAAGCAACAGCACAGGAAGGGCCACTGCGAGTTCGACGAGTGCCGCCCCATCTTCGGTGCGTCTGAGCCCGCTCAACAGTTGCCCGGCCCCACTCGCTAATCTCATGATGGCATTTTTCGACTCATTCAGTAGTATACGTAAAGCTTCGACGTGGCGCTGTCGTTGTGAGCGGGAATAAACGGCCCTCGCCGGGGAACACTGCGCGCGACGCTTACCGAAACCAGACTCCCAGGACTCTTGGTCGCGGGAGTCCAGGTGGCATAAACCCGAAGTGACGCTGGATCAAGAGCAGTCTTCGACTTGATATAATTCTCGATCGAATCGACGGTGGCGATTCGTCCACTGTTTGCTCCGCGAACCACGGCGAATCGCGAACCGTCACGCGCCGCTGCGGCAATCGTGCTCCTCTCCCACCCGGCAATCCCAAACTCGATGATGCCGAATAGAATCGCCGAGAAAAGCACGGCAACGAGCGCGAATTCGACCATCCCCGTCGCCTCTTCACCCCTCCAGAACGCGCTCAACGTTGCCCGTAGACTCATATCTCCGGAAAGTCGATGGTGTTTACTCGCCCGAAAAGGTCACCAGGATACTGATCACCGCGGGGCAAGGTATCAATACAAATAGCGCTGGAGCTATCAAAGGCGCCATAGGAACATTCATCTTGATCGGGCGGTAGCGGCGATTGCCGGGAGGTCATGGTCGACCAAGCCCGTTGACGATCTGGATCACCGCCGGTCCGAGAATTACCACAAACAGTGCCGGGAAAATAAAAATCGCCATCGGGACAATCATCTTCAACGGAGCCGTCGCTGCCTTCCGCTCAGCGTACTGCCGCCTCTTCCGCCGCAAGGTCTCAGCCGAAACCCGCAGCACACGGCTACTGCTCGAGCCCCATTTCTCGCTCTGCAGCAGGCTCGCAACCAGCGCGCGGACCTCATCAACTCCGGTCCTGTCCCAAAGTCCGCGCAATGCGTCCTCGCGCGTCATGCCGGCATTCGTCTTACGGCTGACGATCATCAGCTCTCCCGCGAGCTCGGGATGCACGTAGGTCAAATCCTTCGCCACCCGGAGGAGCGCCGCATCGAGACTGATCCCCGCTTCAACGCAGACGACCAGCAGGTCGAGGGCGTCAGGCAGCGATCGCTTGATCCTGTCCTGGCGCCTGGCCTCGAGCCGGAGCAGCACAAACGGCGGCAGAATCAAACCAATTACACCTGCCGAGCTAACCACGACCAGTAGCTTCAGCAAGGTATCGTGGGGCAACGTAATGAACGCGAGCAGCGGAAGCCCCACCAGCACGAATACCCGCAACATGCTGTAGGCAAGCGGGGCAACCGGACCGTCATACCCAGCCTTCACGAGTCGCTGCTGAATTGTCTCGTTCCGAGCCCAGATCGACGGCGCCCGCTTCAGCATCCGCGCCTTTAGCGAATTGTCCTGACCGGGACCCAGACCCCGCCTGATTGCCCGGCGCACTTCTGCGTTCGCGCTCACGCCAAGCGTCCGATCGACTACCTCACGCCGTGAACTTTCCCGCAGCTGAATAACCAGCGCCACGGCGAATCCAGCCACACCGATTATGATGAGAGTGAACAGAAACGCTGCATTAGTCATACGTCCACGTCCGCAATCTTCATCATGATCAGGTAGCCGATGACCACCGACACCGCCGAGCCGATCAGCACCAGCCGCCCCACACTCCCTGCAGCAGTCATCGGATCGAAAAAATGTCGGTTGGTAATCGACAGGAGGAGAAAGACGATTACCGGCAGCACAGCAAGAAAGCGGGCCGACAGCTTCGGCTCGGCGATGAGTGTCTGAATCTGACCCTTCATGGCGATCCGCTGACGCACGAGGTCGGCGAGGTTGGAGAGCACCTCGCCGAGGTTGCCGCCTGTCTCCCTCTGAATCAGCACCGCCGTGACGAACATCTTGAGATCGATGCTGTCGAGCCGGGTCTGCATCCCGATCAATGCCGAACGCACGTCCATCCCGAGACGCTGCTCATCGTAGAAACGGGCGAATTCCGGACCCAGCGGGGGGATCATCTCCTCGCCGATAAACTGAGTCGCCGCCTGAAAGGAGTATCCTGCCCTCATGGCGCTTACCATCATGTCAATCGCATCCGGAATCTGCTGCTCGAAATCCTTGAGCCGCTTCTTCTGCTTCCACCGTACCCACAGAAACGGCGCAGCCCAGCCAATTGCCATGAAAAAAACGGCACCAATGCCCGATACCCGCGCACCAATCAGGGTGCCGAGCGCGCCGGAGAGAAGAATCATCAACAGAAACGTCGCCGGCTTCGCGCTTGACCCAGCCCGCGCCAGCTGAAGTCCAAGTCCGTCAATCCAGATCTGCCCGCTAAGCAGCCGATTGATAAAAGGAACATCGCTGACCGTATCTTCCTTGAGCAGGCGCCAGGTTCGCTCCGGGCTGTCGGAAGTCCGTAAACGACTGCGAGCAACGTCAGCCGCCTCGAGGGTCGCGCGGTTGACGACCACATACCCGCCAACCACAAACGCCATCGTGGCCAGAAAGATGGCCGTCAGTGTCAGAATCACCGGAGCAGGACCTCGGCGAACAGTTCGTTCGAGATCTCCACTCCAGCAACCCTCAGCCGTTCCATGAACTGCGGACGGACGCCGGTTGTCTCGAAATCAC
>JBDUEH010000159.1:0-5815 GCA_040002555.1 Gemmatimonadales bacterium
ACCGGGACATCGTTGTCGCGATTGCCGTTAGGCAGGATGTATGCCGGTAGACCACTAACTCCCCGTGAGGAGCTCATGAGTCCGAAGGTGAACTTAGCGAGCTTTTGACTATGCGCTAGCCAACCACCCCGTGTAAACACGGTCATTCGCATCTCTATTGGTGACGTTGCAAACATATGGAAGCCAATGCGTTGAAAAACTCGACCATCCAGTCCTAGTAGCCAGCGGTCCGACTTGCAATTTCGGCGCCACCAAACGGCTGATCAACACATCGTTATTGCATCGACGCAAATCAAGCGCGCGGCCGAGTAGAATTCCGACGCCACCACGCAGCACGATCCCGCCGCCTCGCAGCCCGAACTGCAACGTGCCACGCCTCTTTCATTTCGGCTGCATCAGCGAACCTGGCTTCCGCATTCGGGCTCATCCCACGCTCCAGCCACGCACCGATCGATGGCGCGAATTCCGACGCATCAAATTTTCCGGCTATCTGACGCGCGACGATGGTTTCCGCATCTCCGTCCCCAAATGGAGGATGGCCGCTTAACGCAAATGCAACGATTGCGGCAAGAGCGAAATAGTCCACCGATGCCCCCTGGGGCTCGCCAAGCAGTTGCTCCGGAGCAGCGAATGCCGGAGTGCCCTCCGCCGCCGACGTATCCTCGCCCGTCGCATTGGCGATTCCAAAATCCGTCACTCGCCACCGACCATAGCGATCGATGAGAACGTTCGCCGGCTTCAAATCGCGATGAACGATTCCTACTCCGTGCGCCGCTGCGAGTCCGTCGAGTAGCTGCTCGATTTGAGGCGCGATCTCGTCGATCGTCCGCGGCCCACTGCGCGCAACGAGACTCGCCACGGATCCCTCATCAGCAAGCTCCATCGTGTACCACGACAAGTCACCACGGCTATCCCAATCGTAAATCGGAACGATTGAAGGATGCGCGAGCTGCGCGGCCAGCTTTGCTTCGCTCCAGAAAGCTGCGACTGCACGCCCATCTGCTGCGACGTGGGGATGCAGGACTTTCAACGCAACTTCCCGCTCTAGCGACAAGTCGCGCGCACGCCACACTCGGCCAAAGCTTCCAGAACCCAGCGACGATAGAATTTCGTAGTCGTCGCCGATCGCCCATCGAACGCGAGTCTCGAACGATGCCGCACGCGGCTTCGAATCTGGCTCCGCCAGCGGTACAACCGTCGTGTCGCGATTCGAATATCCACGATCGGCCGTGCGAAGCATCGCCGCTGCTGACGGATACCGTTCAGACGGATCGGGCAACAATGCGCGATCGATTGCAACTGCAACCGACGCCGGTGTCTCAGGCCTGATCAATCGCACCGGAGGAACGTCGCTCGCCGGCGGATCTTCTCCCGTCAGCGCAGCGAAACAGATCGACGCGAGCTGCCATTGGTCGCTTGCTGGAGTCGGCTTCCATTCGTCGGTGCCCCACTCAGGAGGACGCGCGGTTGGAGGTCGTTGGCCTTCCGGCATTCCACCCGGAAGAAGCGGACGCATTCCATCCGGAATTTCGTCGCGCGGAACTGCCCATTGCCATTCGAGCATCCACAATCGGCCAGTGGGTGCTACCCAAACGGTATCCTGCGTCAGCGCGCCGTGGGTGGTTCCGTTGTCGTGGAGATACGAAAGACTCGAACCGACTCCGCGCAGCACTTGAAGGACGTAGGGAATCTCGGCAAGCCCAAGCCGTTTGAGGTGCGCTCGCACAGTCTCGCCGGTGATCCATCTGCGGAGATATCCCGGGCCGCGCCTCAGTTCCGCCTGCTCGTGCCAGAAGTGATAGGTAGTGGGAATCGTGGGATGATTTCGGTGTGCGAGCCTCTTTGCCTCCGAAAAAATCCAGTCCTGGTGGGCAGGGCCCGGCGCAGTTACGAGCGACAGCGATCTTCCCAATCCATCAGCCACCTGCTGGTAATGCCGCTGGTCGCCGAAATATCCTTCCGCGCCCCACGACCAGCCGGGCGGCAGATGCCATCCCGAAATATGTGGCGGCAGGTTCGCAAGCTTTCGCTGTTCTACGGGAGTGCGCCGCGGTGTTGTCATGCCGTTGCGAGCTGCATGCTGATTACTACTTTCGCACCCCGGCCTTCTTCACTCTCCAGACTGATTGTACCGCCCCACGACTCGAGCAGACGACGGCTGATCGCGAGGCCGAGTCCGCTCCCGGTGGTGCGCGTCGAGAAGTGCGGCTCGAATACTCTGTTCAACGCTGCCGACGGAATTCCGGCACCGTCGTCTTCAACCGTAATCACGACATCCCTCTCCGTTCGAGCGAGTCTGACGCGGACTGCTTTCGCACGCGCGAGACGAGCGTTCTCGAACACGTTCAAAAGCACGTCGCGCATTTCGTCGCTTCGCGCGCGAGCGAATGCCGGACCTTCCGCTCCTTCGAGAAACCACGCTACTCCACCGATTCCGATCTTTTCGAGTCCGACGACGTCGCGTAATATCGCCGCGACATCGAGGTCTTCGGGAGGAGGCAGGTCGGCAGGTGCACTGCCGTAACGGCTGAACGCGCGCGCGATTTCGTCGAGATGGTCTATCTCCGACAGAATTCGCGTCACGTTTTCATTCAGAACCCGATCGAAGTCAACGCGCGGATCCGTGCGAGCTCGACGCAAATGTTGCACGCCGAGCCTGATCGGAGTGAGCGGATTCTTGATTTCGTGCGCGACCTGACGCGCCATCTCGCCCCATGCCAGCACGCGCTCGGCGCGAGAGACTTCGATTCTGCTCAGCTCGAGATCGCGCGCGAGGACGCGTGCCGCAATTCCACTGAGCCAGAACGCAGCGATGGCACCGAGTGCGGTTGCGAAAAGCACGAGCAATGTGAGATCTCTTCGGCGGCGATCGAGAACTAGCTCGTCACTGCGTGCCGGCGCGGCGAGCACAAAGCGTTGGCCCGCGCTTCCAGCAGTTGCCCTGTAACCCCAGAAAACGCGGTTCCCGGCAATCGATTGCTGCCAGCTGGCGGTGAGCTCCCCGCCCTCGGCGATGCTGGTCTCTACCTCCGCGGGCAACGCGGCGCCACCGGGTACGATCTGCGCATAGAGAGAGTCATTGCTCGCAGTCAGCAGTCCGCTCGAAAAGAGAAACAGCGGAGTACGATCGCTTGTCTGCTGCGCTTCTTCGCCCGGATCTCCAATGGCAACTCGATGCAGCGTTTCGTACACGAGCAGCTCGCGCACTCCGCGATCGTCGCCTCGAAGACGCTGGTACGACCATGTGGCAAATGCGACGGCGGGTACGATGAAAAACATGAACAGGGCCATCGTAAGCCGCCCGCGATACGAGCGTAACCAGGTCGACGATCGACGTCGCACCCATCTCCGGAATCCGCCATCGGCCAGCGCGCTCAATACCCACAGCAACCCCGCAATCGCGATGTCGAGCATGACTAAAAGCCATCCTCTCACCAACAAAGTCGGCCAGGACCGCAAGTCGACTTCGACGTGTGCTCGGGCCGGACCGACCGACGTGGGAATGATTTCGTCGCCATGCCACTCGTTTCCGATGCGCCGCCAGGAAAGGCGGCCAGGTCGAAGATTCAATGCAGGTGGCACGTCCGCCAGAGTGAGCGTATACGGCGGTTCCGCTTGCACCGGTGCCGCGAGACCAAGCAGCGCCCCGTAGGGATTTTTTTCGATCAGACGGGTTCGCGGAGATACAACGACAGAAGTCGCACTTCCATCCCGGTGAGGAACGGCAAGCATTACCTGTCTGCCAGAGGGACCTATAACCTGATTGATTACCGGCTGTCCCGACGTCTTTGCGGCGGCAACGGTCTGCTCCAAAATGGCGGTATCAAAAGCAATTGGAGCGAGGTCGAGCCGGGAATCGGTTGTTCGTTCGTTCGACCAACTTCCCAACGACACCGGAAGATCGGCCGCGGCAAGATCCGACTTCACATAGCGCTTCAACAGGTCGGCGCGCGTGCCCCCATTGTCGAACTGTTGAAATTGTGTTGCGAATCTCGCGAGAAGACCAGCAGCCTCGCCGTCCGGAACCTGAAGCGATGCCAGATCGCGCGCTGCGAGATCAAGCCGCTGCTCCGTTGTCTCCTGCCATATAACGATCACTGCCAGCGTTCCGGCAAGAGCGGCAATGAATGTTGCTGCACGCAGACCAGGCGCGCCGGATTTGCCGCGGGCGACTCGTGCGAACCACGCAGAAGTGAGCCAGAGAGCGAAGCAGACAAGGAAAACAGGAATCTCCCACAGCATCCACAACACCAAAGTCGATCCGCTCGTCGGCACCGAGATCCCCTCAGCGCCGCCTCTCGTCGCCACTACGCCAGCGGCGGCAGCACCTCCGCTAAGGACCCAAGCAATTGATTTTGCGACACTCACACGTCCCGCTCGGGTTATTGCGAATACGCCCGGAAGGAGAAGCGTCGCGAACATCAACAGTACGCCGGCATTCGCAGTGAGCGGACCGCCCTCACTCAGATAGTAGTACGCTGGGTCAAACGCTCTCGCGTAATTCGAGAAGTTATTCCACGGCACCAGGGCAATCGCCATCATTGCGATCGCAAGTGCTGCTATTCGATACCAGATGCCGCGTCGTTTGGTCCACGAAAGTGCGAGCATCACGACGAGACCGATGATCAGCACGACTGTGCCGCGCTCCCGCGTTTTCTCAGAGGCCGCAAAGCGGACAAGTCCGGCAGAGACTGGGCTCGCGTCGATTCGCATGAGGGGAGCTCCGCTCGCCGAGCGAATCAGCTCGCCGTTTGAATCCGATGAAGTTCCGAACCTGAAAGCATCCACCAGGCCCCGGGATGCGATCCTGTCGTCCAAAGCGATCGCGAGCCGATTCGCTGGCTCTTCCGCATGAACCAACGCCGAAGCCACGACCAGCCTGTCCGCCCGGCCGACGACCACCTGGAGCACTGTATAGAAGGGGGTGCTGACTACGGACGTCCCCACCTGAGGACGTATTGCCGATGTCTTGAGCTGGCCACTCCAGGCGATAGGAACGCCGCGGTCAATGACAATGAGCCCGCTTTCGCGACCCTTTGGGAGCTTCCTGACAAAGGCGAAGGCACCTCGGGGGTCGCGAGGTGCGTCCAACGCAGCCATCGCGGCCGAAGTGAGCCGCGATTCCGCATCGGCTATCTCCTGACTTATTTCGCGCAGGGCGGTGAGGCGCCGAACATCAGGATCGTCCCGAAGCCCTAAACGACTCGAAAAAGCGCTGGCGCCCGGGGTATCGCTGGCGTAAGGTAGAAGTGGGTTCCGAAGCCACCACGCGAGCAGAACGATCGCGACGCCTGCCGCTAGCAGCGACAGGTGAGGCGCCCATCGACCGTTCAGTATCCTAATGGCCGCTCCCCGCGCATGAACCGCACATCACCACTTCAATCCCGAGCCGTCGACGACGCTACGCCGCCGATGACGGCGCCGCACGCCCCTATTGTCCCGCTGCCTCACAACGCCCCGCTCCGCATCAAGGAACTTCTCCCGATGCAGATCGAAGCTGTGATTGCAGGCGACCCGCGTCTTATCATTCCGGTCGGAACCTGCGAACAACACGGTCCTCACCTGCCGCTCGGAACCGCGACAATCATCGCCGAGCGTCTCGCCGATGATCTGTCCGCAGAATACGGCGTGCTCAGGGCGCCGACCGTCGAATACGGAGTGAACGTAGACACGGAACGAGGCTTCATTGGCAATGCTTCCGTAAGAAAAAAGACTCTCCATCGAACGCTCAACGACCTACTCGATTCATGGGAAGCGACAGGGTTCAAGGAATTCATTCTTCTCACGGCGCACGGGCACGATCCACACCAGGAAG
>JBDUEH010000160.1:0-5811 GCA_040002555.1 Gemmatimonadales bacterium
GTCTACAATTCCAAGCGCACTGACGGCGTCGAATACGTCGTTCTGAGTGGCCGTTGCCGACTGGCCCGCTGCGCCAGAAGTAGTGCCATTTCCAAGGTAGGAGTCGAGGAGGGTCTCCGGATAGCCTTCAGCGCGCAGTCGTTCGCGCACCTGGTCATCAGTGAGTCCGCTCGACATGATCCGGGACCTGAGCTGATTGAGAAGCTCCGGATTGGACTGAAGCATCTGTGTGGCCTGAGACGAAGATTGTGCTCTGACTGCCGCAGGCAAGATGAACAGGAATGCCGCAACCGAAAATATCCGCAGCTTGGATGAATTCATCGACTGAATTGAATTGAAGTAGAAGTTCCGCCGACGGCGACGGAAAGAAGTGCATGGTCGCGCAGGGACTCGAACCCCGGACCTCTGCTGTGTGAAAGCAGCGCTCTAACCAGCTGAGCTACGCGACCTCGGTCCTAGCCACGGTCCGGAGAGTCGCCCATATGGAGCGGACAACCGAAACGAAGGCAACCCCAAATTTAACGCCTCGACGGACTGTTGTCATACGATCTCTGTATGACAAAGTACTTGGCATCATTGAAGCGCGGTAGTCCCGGCGCATCCGACTCCATTCACAATGGGCCCTGCAGGACTCGAACCTGCGACCGTTGGATTATGAGTCCACTGCTCTAACCAACTGAGCTAAGGGCCCGGCAACTCGGTTCAATGTAGCGGTGGCTCTCGTGGCTTGGAATGCCCGCACACCGCAACTTCTCACTCGAACTTGACTAACCACCTCGGAACAAACGCCACTCGCACCCGACCCTCGAACTCCGTCAGGTCATACCCGCGCAGGTGCATCCTGTTCTTGTTCTGATTGACGCCTGCTTCACCATTTATCTGAACATCGCTGCCGATAGTGATCGCTCCGCTTACTGCTGCCCGGTTGATCGTCCACACGATTCCTGAAAGAATTCCGGGCGTCGTGCCGTAGTCGGCAACGGCCGGATACGGATTGCGATAATCGCCTTCTCCCTGGCGCCTGTGCGCGACAAACACTCGGAGCGGGACGCGCGGGATGAGTGCTACGTCGATTCCGGCGCGCACTTCTTCGTAGTCGCTGTAGCCGCGGCCAAGGCCAACGCCGTAACTCGCGTAACGTTCCGAGATGTTTGGCGTGTGGTACGCAAGATTGGACACTCGAGTATACGAGCCGAACAATCGCTGATCGCCAAACAACGGCACGCCTTCGGCAGTCAGCGTCAATCCGTACGACGACGGTTCATGACAAATGCTGTCGCACTTGTCGATCTGGATGTCGTCAAGAAGCATTTCCGCACTGTACGTGCCGGTGCGACTGGTTCTCCACGAAGCGTCCGCTCCGAAGTTCAGGTTCCCGTCGGTGCGCTCGTTGCGCCAGCTGAGTCCAAAGACGTTGAGCGGATTGATGAGGGAGAACTCGAGTCCGCGATGCACGCCGGTATAGAGGTAGCCTTCGCTCAACCCTCCCTCGAATCCACCGCGTTTGACGCCGAGCCTGTGAACCGAGAAGTATCGCGACGATTCAACGCCCGGCGTGATCACGTAATTCTCAAGGCGCGCGAGAACGGTCGTGACATGGAACTTGTCTGTGCCGACGCGGCCGTAGAAATGATCGTACGTGTACGCGTCGTTCCCGACCTGAAGTCCTGAGAATCCGATCGGTCCCCATGATCGTCCAACGCGTCCGAAATCAGCCTGAGCGTATTTCCATTGCCCGCTCAGATACGCGTCTTCGGTTCGCCCGGCGATTTTCCGGTCTTTCCGTCCCGCGAATTCAGGATCTGTATTGAGGCGATTGTCGAGAGCGACGCGCACCGATCCAGCGAGATGTCCGCCGCCCATGACGAAATACCCGGTCGTGCCCGGCTCGAGCGCATTCAGTGTGTCAGCAATCATCAATTCCCGGCGCGCCGACGATTGAGCCGTCGCAAATACGTCGAATGTGGCGTGGGCGCGAAACGGCATCCGCGCCGCAACTGACTCGCCCGGCTTCGTCAACTCGTATCGCCGAATGGCAGTCGAGAGAGCGTCGATGTAGCTCTTGATGACCCGACTTTCTGGAACCGCGGCGCTGTCGATCGCGCCGCGCACGCTTGTTACCAGATACGGACGCTCGCTGATCGACAACCCGCGCAACACGCCACGCGACATGAGCGCGTCAACGTAGTTGTACGAAATGTCATCGATTGGGAGATATGGGGCTGCCTGCGCGCGAAGGACTTGCGGTGCAAGCAGGGCAGCGGCCGCGAAGATGCGAGACAGTCTCACTTATAGAAGCCGATGCCGAGGACCTTCGGCGTGATCTGAAGCGTTGGAGCGGGGAAGTGGATGTAGCTGAGCTGATGCTTCACAGTTTTCCAGAGTCTGTTGTCGCCGGGAAGTTTCTCGGCATCGAAGTCGAGACTCAAGAGAATCTTTCGTCGCGCTCGCTGGTTTGCGCCGGTCTTTGGGTCGATCCAATCAGTTATACCGTGTCCCGCGGAAACGCGAAGGAAGGAGGGCCAGTAGCGTTTGGCCTGTTCAGGCAGCAGCGCGTTTACGTCGGCCGAGAACCAGTAAGTCTGTCCAGTGTAGTCCAGGGATGGACGGATTTCGCCCGGAATGTTGTCCGCATTTTGCAACGCCGGCGATGGCCAGTATGAAATAGTCGGCTTTATCGCCCGGGTCTTCGGATGTGTCTCGTGCAGCACCGCCAGCGCTGTCCCTGTCGTGTTCGCGATGAGATCAGCGTACGAGAATCCATACTTCTTGTAGAGACCGTCCCAGATCTCGATCTGAACCTGGAACGCCGCGGCGTAAGCAGCACTCCAGATAACGGCTTTGCCCGGCGACATGCACGCGCTCTTGAGAAGGGCATCTCCACCGCGAGCGAGATGGTATCCGCCCGTCATGTGACCGAACTTGTCCTGGTCGCGAAAATTCTCGTCCCAATCAGCTTGAAAGAAGAAGTGCGGAGCTCTCTCGCCAGACCACCACGCTTTCTTGAAATAACTGTAAAGCGCGGCGTTTCCGCCAACGAATGCTGCGCCTACCGCTGTGCGGCGTAGAGCCACGTCGGCCGTTCCGTTGCCGCACTCGTTGTCCTTTGGCGGTTCGGCACAACCATTTAAGTAGCAGTCCTGTGTTAGCGTGGTCCCGACTGCCCCTGACTTGACGGCGGCAGTGTCGGTTGTGGACCGGGCGCTATCCGGAGTTTGCGCGACAAGACTCGGCGCGGGAAAGCAAAGCACAGACGCGGCGATCGCCGCGCAGAATGTCATATTTTTCAGCTCTTGCAAAAAATCTCCAGTTGTACGAACGCCATTTTCGAATGTCCGCTCGCACGCTCCGCTCCGTTCTATCCCCATTCTTTGGAGCTTACAGCAAATAGCTATGGCGTCCAGCTCACAGCTAGCAGCCGCAGATCGTTACTTGGCTGGCTGCTGACTGAAGTCATCATACGCCTCTAGCACCTCAGCGGTTTTCACCGTCGCGGCCCCGAGTTTTCCTACTTCCACGCCAGCGGCAAAGTTCGCAATTACCGCCGCTTCCGCCGGAGTACCCCCGGCCGCGAGGATCGTTGCGAGATAGGCCGTCACCGTGTCGCCAGCGCCGACAACGTCGTAGACCTCGCGAGCCGTCGTAGGAATTCGCCCCACTTCACCGTCTGCAGACAGCAGGGCCATTCCTTCTTCCCCGAGTGTAAGCAGGAGATGTTCCACTCCGAGCCTCTCGAAGGTGGCGGGTAGGGCACTCGGGTGGTCGATATCCACTTCCGCACCAAGCGCCGACTCCAGTTCGCGGCGGTTGGGCTTGAAGATCGTCGCCCCACGAAAAGCGAAGAAATTCCGGTATTTGGGATCGACGACAATCGGTATTCCGCGCGCTTTCGCTCTTTCTATCGAATGCGCGATCACGGCTGCGACAAGGACGCCCTTGTTGTAATCCTCGAGTACCAATGCGTCGGCCTGGTCTATCGCGGCCGTAACTGACTCGATCAGGCGCCCCGATTCTTCATCCTCGAGATCGCTGTCGTCTTCCTCATCGTACCGTACAAGCTGCTGCGACCGCGCTATTACTCTCGTTTTGGTCGTCGTTGGCCGTGAGACGGCAACGAGTGAGCGCGTGTCGGTTTGCACCTGTTTGAGCATTTCTCGAAGCGTCGCTCCAGCGGCGTCGTCTCCGACCGCTGACACGAGATGGCAGACGGCGCCGATGGTCACGATGTTGTTCGCAACGTTTGCGGCACCGCCGAGTGCAAGCTTTCGTTCGCGAATGCGGACAACGGGCACGGGGGCTTCGGGCGATATGCGATCGACCTCCCCGCGAAGGTAGACGTCGAGCATCGCGTCGCCAACCACAGCCACGCGCTTTCCCTCAGCCGCTGAAAGCAGCTCTGCCAGCCGGGCCCGCGATATGCGCTCAATCATCGGTCAGCAAGGTAAGTGGCATCAACCAACGCGGCAAACGGGCGCATGGCGCACTTCCTGTTACATTTGTCGCCACCGCATGGAGCGTGGTCCATCGCGCCCGCAGCATCCGCTTCTAACGAGAGACCTGATTTGCTCGAACGCTTCAACAAAGCCGCGAAGCGCCAGATATATGGGTTGCAGGAGTTCTTCGTCCTCGGGGGCAAGGCGATCGGGTTCGCCTTCTCCCGTCCGTTCTACCGCGCTGACCTCATTCAGCAGATGGACGCGATTGGTGTCCAGTCTCTCCCGATCGTACTGCTGACAGGGTTCTTCACGGGGATGGTGCTGGCACTTCAGGCGTCAGTTCAGCTCAAGACTTTCGGCGCGACTATGTACATCGGGCGACTGGTTGCCGCCTCGATGATCCGTGAGCTCGGGCCTGTTCTCGCCGGCCTTATGGTTGCTGGTCGCGTAGGGTCGGGAATTGCCGCTCAGCTCGGTTCGATGCGAGTCACCGAACAGATCGATGCGCTCAACACGCTTGGCACCGATCCAATTCGAAAGCTCGTCACGCCGCGGGTGCTGGCCGCGCTGATCATGATGCCAACTCTCACCGTTATCAACGACTTCGCCGGCATCCTGGGCGGCAGCGTGATTTCATCGGCGTATGTAGGAATTCCAACCGGACTCTATTGGAGAACGGTCTTCGAGCAGATCGCAGCAGGTGGTTTCTTCTTCAAATACATCCCAAACGATTTCGTTCACGGCTTGCTCAAGCCTTTCGTGTTTGGGGGAATCATCTCCCTGGTGGGTTGCAACTTTGGGCTCAAAACCTCCGGTGGAACTGAAGGTGTCGGTGTCGCGACGACGAGAACGGTTGTGACGGCCAGCATCCTGATTCTCGTGGTGGATTATTTCATCACGCAGATACTCCTTGCTTTCCTGCCGTCATGACGGAAGATAAAAAAGGAAAGAGCTCAGGAGACGACCGCCGCCAGACGCCGAGCGACGGGCAGGTCGAGCCGGGCACTCCAATTCGACGCGGAAGTGACGAGTCCCGCGTACGAGAAGCGATCCGTTCAGAGCTCGAAAGCGATCTCGGCACGAAGACCGAGCAATACGAAGTGGCCGAAAAGCGAAGTCAGGCCGAAAAGGTCATCGCGCTGGATCACGTCTTCCTTTCATTCGAAGAACCGATCCTGAAGGATGTCACCTTCGAGGCGATCGAGGGTGAGACCATCGTCGTGGCCGGAGAGTCGGGAACAGGGAAATCAACAATTCTCAAGCTGCTCCTCAGACTGCTCGTCCCCGAAAAGGGGAAAGTTTTCATTGACGGTGAGGAGATCACGGAGCTGAATTTCTCGGACGCCCTGAAGGTTCGTCAGAAAATGGGAATGGT
>JBDUEH010000161.1:0-5781 GCA_040002555.1 Gemmatimonadales bacterium
TGTTCTCACGAATCATTGAGTGGTCCATCGCTAACAGGTTTCTGGTGCTGCTCACAGCCCTGTTCCTCGTCGTAGCTGGTGTCTATTCTGTCCTAAGAACGCCGCTTGATGCGATTCCGGATCTGTCCGATGTGCAGGTCATCGTTTACACCGAGTATCAGGGGCAAGGCCCGCAAATTGTTGAGGATCAGATTACCTACCCTCTGACCACACAAATGCTCGCCGTGCCGTTCGCAAAGGTTGTTCGCGGCTATTCCTTCTTTGGATTCTCATTCGTCTACATAATCTTTGAAGATGGAACGGATATGTACTGGGCGCGCAGCCGCGTCCTGGAATATTTGAACTACGTATCCGGACGGCTTCCTCGCGGGGTGACGCCCAGCCTGGGGCCTGACGCGACCGGTGTCGGGTGGGCATTCATGTATGCGCTGAAATCGGATCGGCATGACCTCAGCCAGCTTCGCTCCATTCAGGACTGGTACTTGAAGTACCAACTGATCGGCGTTTCTGGTGTGGCGGAGGTTGCCAGCATTGGGGGATTTGTCCGCCAGTATCAAATCACGGTAGATCCGAACCGGCTGCGAGCCTACGACATCCCTATTTCGAAGATCCGCAATGCGGTGCAGCGTAGCAACAACGACGTCGGCGGTCGCCTTGTGGAAGCCGGCGAGAAGGAGTTCATGATTCGAGGGCTCGGCTACATCAAGTCTCTGAGCGACATTCGAGAAATAGCGTTGGGAGTGGATCGCCAGGGCACTCCAATTTTGATCCGTGACGTCGCTGATGTCTCTCTTGGTCCAGAGATTCGGCGTGGCTTGGCCGACTGGAATGGAGAGGGAGAAACTGTCGGAGGCATCGTCATTGTCCGTTATGGAGCCAACGCCAGGCAGGTCATCGAAGACGTCAAGGCAAAGCTGGAGAGCTTGAAAGCAGGGCTGCCGGAGGGCGTCGAAATTGAGGTGGCCTACGACCGTTCCGCTCTTATCGAACGCGCCATCGAGACGCTCAAGTCGAAATTGCTCGAAGAGAGTATTGTCGTGGCGGTTGTGTGTGTCATCTTCCTTTTCCATTTCCGTAGCGCCCTGGTAGCAATCATCACTCTGCCCGTGGCCATTCTCATGGCATTCATCGTGATGCACCAGCAAGGCATCAACGCGAACATCATGTCGCTTGGCGGCATTGCCATTGCGATCGGTGCGATGGTCGACGCGGCGATCATCATGATCGAAAACGCTCACAAGCACCTGGAGCGCGACCGCGGCACAAAACCGCACTGGGAGATCATCCGCAATGCTGCGACGGAAGTCGGGCCAGCGTTGTTCTACTCACTGCTGGTCATCACCGTCTCCTTCTTGCCCGTTTTCACACTGGAGGCCCAGGAAGGTCGTTTGTTCAAGCCGCTTGCGTATACAAAGACGTACTCGATGGCGGCCGCAGCCTTGCTGTCTGTCACGCTCGTGCCGGTTCTCATGGGCTACTGGATCCGCGGCAAGATCCCTGCGGAGCACAAGAACCCGGTCAATCGTTTCCTGGTGTGGATCTATCATCCGGTCCTAGAACTGGTCATGCGGTTCAAGTGGTTCACACTTCTAGCAGCACTGCTCATTATGGCGGTCACGATTCTTCCCTACAACCGCCTAGGATCGGAGTTCATGCCCCCGCTGTGGGAAGGGGACCTGCTCTACATGCCGACGACGCTTCCAGGTGTTTCCATCACCAAGGCGCGAGAGATCCTCCAGCAAACGGACAAGATTATCAAGAGTTTCCCCGAAGTTCACCACGTCTTCGGAAAAGTCGGACGGGCGGATACTGCAACCGATCCAGCGTCGCTGGCAATGCTGGAAACAACCATTACTCTTAAGCCGGAGAACGAGTGGCGTGGCGGGATGACTCCCGAAAAGCTTGTGGATGAAATGAACGCCGCAATCCAGATTCCAGGCTTAACGAATGCCTGGACAATGCCAATCAAAACTCGCATCGACATGCTGTCAACGGGAATCAAGACGCCTGTCGGCATCAAGTTGGCCGGGCCGAATCTAGGAACTCTAGAAAACTTGGGCAAGGAAGTGGAAGCCGTCGTACGCAAGGTCCCCGGGACCTTGAGCGTCTACGCGGAGCGGGTAATGGGAGGTAACTTTTTGGACTTCCAGATTCACCGGGATGCGATTGCCCGTTACGGCCTCACCGTTGGGGACGTCCAGGATGTGATCCAGTCAGCAGTCGGCGGGATGAACCTAACGACAACGGTAGAAGGACTGGAGCGCTATCCGGTGAATCTCCGCTACAGCCGGGAATTGCGCGACGATTTGCCGGCGCTAAAGACCATCCTAGTTCCGACTCCTGCGGGTCAACACATCCCGCTGGATCAACTTGCGGATCTCAAGTACGTCGTCGGCCCGCCAGCAGTCAAGACTGAGAACGCACGCCCGAACGCCTGGATTTATGTGGACCTCCGCGGCGTCGACATTGGCACTTATGTGCGCAGCGCCCAAGCGGCCGTGGCAGCCAGCGTTAAACTGCCGCCCGGATATACGCTCAGTTGGAGTGGCCAGTATGAGTACATGCTACGGGCCCAGAAGCGGATGGCTTACGTCATTCCGTTGACCATCGTCATTATCTTCGTGATCATCTTCATCAACACGCAGTCAGTCACTAAAACAGGGATCATTTTTCTGGCGCTGCCGTTCTCACTGGTTGGTTCGATCTGGTTGCTCTACCTGCTCGAGTACAACATGAGCATTGCCGTATGGGTTGGGATCATCGCACTGGCCGGAGTGAGTGCCGAGACGGGGGTCGTCATGTTGCTCTATCTTGACGTGGCCTACGACGACTTTCTCAAGCGCGGCCTCTTGAAATCTCGCAATGATCTGGCTGATGCCGTCTACGAGGGTGCTGTGAAAAGGGTTCGTCCGAAAGTAATGACGATCTGCGTCATCATCGCGGGACTCTTACCCATCATGTGGAGTCATGGCACAGGTGCCGACGTGATGAAGAGGATCGCCACGCCTATGGTGGGCGGAGTCGTGACTTCGGGCGTCATGGAACTGATCCTCTTCCCGATTGTTTTTTATCTGTGGCGGAGCCGGAAGCTCCCGAAAGGCGAACGCTTCACTGGGTTTCACCACCTAAAGGAAACGCAATGAAATACGCTCTTTGTCTTCTTGCTATCGCCTCATCTGCATTCGGCCAAACGTACCCAGTGATCCACGAAAAGACCTTGTGGCGCGACCGCCAGCATGGGCAACTTGAAATATCCGACGCCGGCATTCGCTACACCGCCACCAAGACCAAGGAGAGCCGATCATGGACCTACCTGGACATTCAATATTTCGACCGCATCAGCAAAACCGAGTTCGTGATCCTGACCTATGACGACCAGAGACTCTACCTGGGTCGAGATCGCCAGTATCGGTTCCGCATCACCGATGGCGAACTGTCCGACGCGGCTTTCCAGACCATCAGTGCGCGCCTCGAGCGGCCGGTAACCAACCGCGTTCTGCCCGATGTCACCAACGTCAGATATACCGTACCGGTAAAGCACCTTCATGCGTTCGGCGGTTGTGAAGGTGAACTGAAAT
This sequence comes from Gemmatimonadales bacterium, assembly GCA_040002555.1. Classification (GTDB taxonomy): domain Bacteria; phylum Gemmatimonadota; class Gemmatimonadetes; order Gemmatimonadales; family Gemmatimonadaceae; genus UBA4720. The sequence goes on from JBDUEH010000161.1 coordinate 3,579, forward strand.
TCACTAAGGACGCAATCTATTACGTGACGGACCACGCCGAAGACGCGCGCGAGTGGCAGTTGGTTCGCGATGTGCAATCGGTCTGGTCGATGAACCGGTACCAGATCGAAATTCACGCCTATGACAACAACCGGCGAGAATTCAGCCGAACTGGCATATATAGATTCGACCTAAAGCAGGCTCTGGACCCGGATTTCTATCGCTCCTTAAAGCTCAAAATGTACAACCTGGAGACAACCCATTTACTCATGAGGTGACGCCCGTGCTCGGATCCGGTCCTCCAAGCCTAAACCGTATGACCGCAATCGCACGAGATCCGGTCTACAACATGGTTATGAAGACCAGCCAATCCCTGGTGAATGGCCGGATCGATCACTATCTATTTGCCGCTCACATGAGCTTCTCTACAGCTCGCTCATGACTGAAATTAGATCCGGATCGCACATATGGAAACCGCCGTACAACGACTGGAGGCAAAGTCTTCCGACCTATCGCTAAGGCGAAACATACTGCATCAGGAGGAGATCACAGAAGAGATTGAAGTCATAATGCTCGCTCGGGCACCGGACTAACCCTGATTAGTGGCGCTTTCTCGTAAAGAGAGCTGTATAAAAATTGCACCAAGAATCGCCAACGCGGTTCACGATCGGACACTGAGAAGGATGCGGGTCCTGGTCGGGGAAAACGAGCTCGAAATGGCCAGAGTTCTGAAAATGGGCTTGCAGGAAGAGGGTCAAACGGTGGTCGCCGCCTCGAACGGGCTCGACGCCGTTTCGATTGCGCGCCAGTATGAATTCGATGCGATTGTGCTGGATGCATTGCTTCCCGGACTGGATGGTTTCGCGGTCGCGCAGAGGCTACGCGAGTCGCGCCATACCACGCCGATTCTGATGCTTACGGCCAAGGATACGGTTCCGGATATGATCCGCGGTTTGGACATTCGATCGCGGCTCCCGGCGCATTGATCGGGGCAAGCAACTTTCTTCGAGCTGGCCGTCGCCACGGCAATCGCGCTCTTCGGGCCTGAGTCTGGAGCAGCATTGGCGACGGTTGTGGGTGTACTCGTGGAAGTGCCAGTAATGCTGTCCGTCTGTGCGGCTTGCAATCGGACTCGACACTGCTTCCCCCTACAAGAGAGCAAGGTGAGGTCATGAACAATCGAAGAATTTTGATTCTGTGCACAGGAAACTCCGCGCGAAGCCAGATGGCCGAGGATCTTTTCCGCCACGAATCGGGAGATCAGTTCGAAGTGTTCTCGGCTGGCACGAAGCCGACTCAGGTGCGCGCTGAAGCCATCGCTGTGATGAACGAGATTGGGATCGACATCTCGCGACACCATTCGAAATCCATTGATGAGTTCAAAGAGCAGGAATTCGAGTCTGTCATCACGGTCTGCGCCAACGCGAACGAGTCCTGCCCGGTTTTCCCAGGTAAAACTCAACGGCTGCACTGGCCTTTTGAAGACCCTGCGGCCGTAAAAGGTTTAGAAGAGGAGCGGAAGGCTGCGTTCCGCAGGATTCGCGACCAGATTCACGGTCGAATTATGGTCTATCTGGGCGAAGGCAAGGCCTAACGACCCCGCGCCAGGACAACGAGACGGCTCATTCAGGTTGAATTCATCGTTCTCGCTACCCGTTCAACTCCTTTTCAAAAGCGGCAATCGACTCCAGCACATCTTCAAATCTCGGCGCCTCGCCGATTATCATGCCGACCATCCGGGTGTAGTCCCGGCGCAGCTCTTCTGCCATCGCATGCGTCGGACTTAAGGAGAAAGTCCCAGGGGTCGCTGTTTCGAGACCGAGGTCCGGACTATTGAAGAACATGCGTGCATGGGCCGCGCAATCTGCAGCCAGTTCGTGATCTGCCGCAGCCTTTGTTCTGAGGCCCGACTGCAACATGCGGTGAACATCGTAGTAGTGCCGCGAAACGCGCTGCCCTTGATGTCGCAGGACACCACGCTTTTCGAACCATTTCCTGGCGCCGTGAAGGATGATGATTTTATCCCAAAACGTACGCTCGGCGACAACCGTCGTTACGTTCTCAGCGGCGAGCGGAAGTCGCGGCAAGTCATCTGAAACGTACGGGCGGATCGTAAGTTCTTCGTTCGGATCGAGGGCGGACTTGGCGCCGGCCTCAATTTTAACAGCAGGGCGAACGTAGTCGTCGTTCGCCGCGGTGACGGTGGGATACCAGAACAGGAGGG
>JBDUEH010000162.1:0-5742 GCA_040002555.1 Gemmatimonadales bacterium
AGCTTGATTGCGTCTTCAGAGAAAAACTCGCGCAGTTCCATCAAATGCCTCTTCTTTTCTGGTTCGCCGCTACGACGCGGAGCCGTGCAAGTTACCGTTTGATGTAACGAGTGTCAAACCACGATGTTGCAAGCACTTGGAAGCTCCGTTACCATTCGATGATGCCCCGCTTTCCTTTCGCAATCGACTCGGAACTTCCCCTGTACCTGGCCCCGATGGCCGGCGTATCGGAGTCGCCGTTTCGTCGCGTCTGTCGAAAATTTGGCGCTGACGTCGTCGTTACCGAATTCTTGTCGGCGGAAGCGATTCGGCGCGAGAACAAGGCGACGCTTGCAAAGTTGAAGTTCGGATCCGATGAGCGACCGATTGGCGTGCAGATTTTCGGAGCTGATCCCGACGCCATGGGCGACGCGGCTGCTCTAGTCACCGAAGTGTTCCAGCCGGAGTTCATCGACATCAATTTTGGTTGCCCGGTAAAGAAAGTTGTTCGCCGGAATGGCGGCTCAGGGTGCCTCAAGGATCTCGACATGGTGCAGACCATCATTCGAGCCGTGTCGGCAGCCACCCATCTGCCGGTCACCGTCAAGATCCGGAGCGGCTGGAACGAGGAGATGCGTGATCCAGTGACGATCGGGCTTCGCTGTCAGGACGCCGGCGCACGAGCGCTCGCGCTTCACCCGCGCACACGAACGCAGATGTACTCTGGCTCCGCGAGATGGGAGGAAATCGCGGCCGTTGTTGACGCTCTTGAGATCCCCGTCATTGGCAACGGCGATATCAAAACAGCTGAGGATGCGGTGCGTCTTCAGCGTCAGACCGGATGCGCGGCGGTGATGATTGCGCGGGGTGCCTTCGGGCAGCCGTGGATTTTCAATCAGACCAAGGCGCTGCTTGCTGGACTTCCGGGGCCCGATGCTCCCGGCGTCGAAGAGCGATTTGCTATCGCGATGGATCACGCTCGGATGGTGGAGAGTTACGACGCCGACCTTGCCGGTGCGGCCATCGAATTCCGTAAGCACCTTGGCTGGTATGTTAAAGGTCTGCGCGACTCGGGCGAGTTGAGGAAAAAGCTGTACGCCGTGGACCGGTTCGGCGACATCGAGGGCATTTTTGCCGAATACCTCGCCCGGCATGATGGAGATGTCGCGATGGCGGACTGCGAACGGGCCACAGCCGCGGCATAGTTCTCCGTCCGCCAGGCTCCAATGAAAAGTGCGTTGCCTCTCCGCGTTCGGCGGCTCACGTTGTAGAGTGGAAAAGGAGCTCGAGGCCGAGCGTGATGAAATTGCTCGCTCTGCCGCCGAGTCAATGCGAGCGCTTGCCGGAAGCAGATTCTCATCCGCTAAAGACCCGGGAACGAACATACGTCAGGACATCGACAAACGAAGGCGATATCGTCGGGTAGAGCTGGTTAGCCCCAGCTCCACGTCGCGAAGGGATATCCGAGCAAATCGCGCCGGACTGTCCGTAACACTGGTGTCACTTCAATTGCTTATTCCTTCAATGTGCGGTTACGGGCGTTTAGAATGAACGGAATCATTGCGAAGTACCTGGTCGTTTCGCTCATTATCGGCACTGTTGCATGTTCGGACGGGAGTCCCTCCGCGCCCGAGGCACAGGTTGTCCCTTCCAGCCCGGGTGGACTGGTAATCTCCAATCCGCACACCAATTCGACGACCGCACGTCTCAACGGGATTCACGCTTCGCTGGCGGCTTCGGCGGAACCGAACGTCGCATTGGTGTCCATGGAGCCGGGATCTGCGCCAGATGCCATCAGTGTAGCGGTTCGCAACTTTACAATGGGTGGCGCGGCGCGATCGGTCGACGTGATCGATGGCGGATTCGACCCGGTTGCCGTCGAGGCGCAGGTGGGCGACGAGATCGAGCTGAGATTCTTGTTGATTGGCGGTGGAACGAAAATCGTGACGGTAAAGGTCCCTCCGCGACGTCCGCCAGGAGTAGTGCGTACGAATCCGTCCAAGGGTCGCGTCGACGTTGCGCTGAACAACCTGACTGTGACGGTGATATTCAGCGAGCCGATCGATGCGAAATCTTTAAGCCTGCAATCGGTTCGCCTGTTGAGGGGTGGCATTCCAGTCTCCGGCAGCGTTGTCCCCGGCAGCAATTCCTGGGAGGCGGAGTTCGTCGCCAACAACTCCTTCGAGCCTCAATCCACATATGAAATCGTAGTTACGACCGGAATTCGAGACACTGACGGCGATCCTCTCCCAGATGACTATCGTGCTGTGTTCACGACAGCCGAGGCTACGACCTCTCAGATTCCGCTCAGCACGGCGGTCGATGCAAACGTTGTTGCGTTTCTCCGCAGGACGACAGGCGAGTTGATTGTACTACCCCATCCTCCCGGCCAGGACAGCTGGGCGAACGCGATGAATGACAATGCGCAGGTCGTCGGGAGGTTCCAGACTGGTTCGACCGAGCACGCGTTCCTTTGGTCGCCATCGCAAGGATTTGTAGACCTTGGAGCACTTGGATCAAACAACCCGAACGATACTCCCTACTCGAATGCGACAGCGATCTCCAGCATTGGAGAGGTAGTCGGCGAGAGTGCCGGTCAGGCGTTTAGATGGACTCAGTCAACTGGAATGGAGGGTCTTTGGTCACTCCCCCAATTCTTCCCGACCGGGATCAACAACAAGGGAGAGATAGTCGGTAGTACATATACTGAGCGTCCAATGCGATGGACACGAAGTGCCGGAGTGCAGCTTCTCGAAACGTTGCCTGGTGAGAGCGGCAGCGCGTCGGCAATAAACGATGCGGGCCAAATTGTTGGTTACAAGTTCAAATGGAGCCCGATCACCGAAGATCCAGACCTCGGCGCAAATCAGCGGCAACTCGGATTACATGCCATGCTCTGGACGTCAACCGGGTCCACCATTCTGGACAACTGCACCGGGGATCAATGCGCGTGGAGTGCCCACGCGATCAGTCAGGATGGACGGATCCTGATTTCGAACCGTGGCTTGGGGTTCTTGTGGACGATGTCAAGCGGGGTGTCTGCGTTGCCTGGGTCGGTGAGCGTCGGAAGCATCAACAATCTGGGGCAGGTGCTTATCCACACGGCCGAGCAGTCATTCGTCTGGACCGAAGCTCAGGGAATGATCGAGATCGGACCTCTGCCGGGGAAGACGCACACTCATTCGACCGGGATCAACAACAAGGGCGAGATCGTCGGGTACAGCTGGTGAACACCGAGTCTGTTTCTGCGATGCCAATTGCGTTGCAAAACACCAGTCCGATCAAGACGCGTTGCACCGTCCGTTACACTACCGAGGAGTCGATGACGACATTCCGGTATGGGAAGGAGATGGGACATGAGTGGTAACTGCCCGGCGCCAGTGGGCCTTTTGTTGAGGGCACTGGGACGCGACGATGGAATTCACGGCGCGACGTTAACGCGACACATCGAAGAATGCTCCACGTGTCGCTCGCACCTGCTCGAACTTCGTGAGGTCGCAGCTGCGCTTCACTCCGCCGTGCCTGCTGCAGGAACTGTGTCGAGTGATTGCCTTGACGACGATGGCATCGCGGCGCTTGCGGACGGTCTCGACCTGGCTCGTGATCGGGGTCCGATTGCGCATGTCGCCGAGTGCGCCATCTGCGGCGAGCGATTGGCTGCTGTTGTTCACGTCATGGAAGATGCGGCCGTCGTCTCGGAAATAGACGCGCTGCACCCTCCGGCCAGATTGATGATGCCTCGCAGATTCGTCGCGCCGAAGTGGCCGCGTAGAACGGTGTTTGCGTTGAGCGGCCTCGCCGCTGCGGCTGTAGCCACCATTGTTTTGCTCGGGCCGGCGCGATCGCGCGCCGGCCGCAGCGAGTCGGCGGCTGATTCAGCGACTCATCGCGAAGCCGCGATCACAACAGCGGCCGCTCCGCAAATTCTGTCACGCGGTGATATGGGGGGCAGCGACTCGCTGCGATGGACAAGCGTCCCGCAAGCCGATCTCTACCGCATTCGCGTTTGGGATCATGAGGGCACGGTTGTGTGGACGACCGATACCCGCGACACGGTGCTCGTGTTGCCACTGCGACTGACGAGCGCAGCCGGATCCTATCTGTTGGACGTCAAGGCAAGAACCGGTTGGGATCGGTGGGTGTCATCGGACTTTGTGGAGCTTGCGGTTCGACCGCCGTCACGGTGAGTATCATCGCTCTTGCGACCACCCTCGCACTGTTCGCACAATTCAAATCGAACGTCACCACACAATCTCCGCACCCAGCTGACGTTTCAAGGGGCGACAGCTTCATTGCGCTGGCTCGTAACCAGCCAGACAGTCTTCGCGCGGCGATTTCACGGGCTTACTCGGTGGCTGCCTCAACCCCGGACAGTCGCGTTCGATTTACTGAGATATTACGCGCGCGACGACTGGCCGAAGGATACCAGCGTGCCTGGTCGGATCCATTCCTGGTGCGCCAGGTATGGCGCTTCGAGAAAATGTCACAGGCGCGGCGCGGGATTTATGTCCTGGCCGACTCCCTGCGCCGATCGGGCATTGCAGCGATGTCACGCGACGGAGTGCCGACGGCGATGCGGCTCTGGCGTGAAGGTCTTCGGCGTGCGGCCTTCCTGGGTGATGCGTCTCTTGAAGGACCAGCACTGCTTGCGATCGGTGCAGGATTCTTTCGGTTGGGTGAGCTCGACAGCGCGACAGCATACGTCACGAAGGCGCGCGATATCGCTGTACGGATCAACGATCAGCGAACCACGGGCAACGCTTTCGGGATACTCGCCAGTATCAAGAAAGACAATGGAGAGTTGTCCGCAGCGACCGAGTTGTATCGTCGTGCGTCGGCGGTTCGCGCCCGCAGTGGCGATTCACGCGGCATCGCCGCTGACGAAAACAACGTCGCGTTGATTGCGCAGGAGCGCGGCGATTCACGCGCCGCTGCCGCCTCGTTCGAGCGCGCCCTCAGAATCAATCGACACGACGGCCGGCCAACGCTGGTTGCGCTCAATCTGACCAACCTCGCCGGGGTTGCAGCCAACACTGGTGACTACGCGCGTGCAGACTCGCTTTACCGCGAAGCTCTCGCATTGCACCGAAGGAACGGGGATCGTGCCGAAACCGCGTTCGTACTACAGGGGCTTGGCAAAGTGCTGACGAATCGCGGCGAATATCATGAGGCGACGCTTGCGCTCACCGAAGCACTGCAAATTCACGATGCGAGTGGCGCAGTGATGGAGGCGATCCAGGTGCGCACGGACCTGGCCGCACTTCAAAGCGCTGCTGGTGATCCCGAACGGGCGCTCACAACGCTGGAGAAAGCTTCGGTCGCGGCGAGCACAACGAACGCGCCGCCCGAAAGCCGAGCAGCGCTGGCTCTCGCCAAGGGTGACCTTGCCATCCAGTTCGGCACCTTCGCAGATGCAGATGCAGAATACTTGAGCGCGGAACGCTTTTCTCGTCTGGGCGCAGACTCCTCAGGGATCGCTCAAGCACTTCAAGGGCGTGCAATGCTGCTTCATTGGCGCGACAACGATCTCGCGGCCCTGCGTCTGCTCGATCAGGCTGGTCGGATTCAGCGTGCGACTGGGGATAAGCGCTCAGCCGCTGTCACTCGCCTTGTGGTCGCTGACATTCAGATGGAGCGCGGCGAACTTGCGACGAGTCGCAAGACGTTGCTTGCAGCGCGGGAGACCTTGGGCCGCCTGGGTGACGCAGTCGGCGAAGCCGAGGCGCTTGGAGCATTGGGTCAGCTGTCGCTTCGCCAGGGCTC
>JBDUEH010000163.1:0-5700 GCA_040002555.1 Gemmatimonadales bacterium
TCCTCGGCCGATCCGCTGGCGATCGCCGTCTGGCGACTGAGCTTCTCCTTCATCATCGTGGCCGCGGCGTTAGTGCTCACTGGCGAGTGGCGACAATGGAAAAATCTCACGACAAGGGAAGCTGCGTTCGCTCTTGCCGCGGGAGTTGCCCTGGCGCTGCACTTCTGGGCGTGGAACGCATCGGTTCACCTGACCACCGTTGCTGCATCGGTGACGCTCGTGAATCTCCAGCCACCGATCGTCGTCGCGATTTCGGCTCTTTTTCTCCGGGAGTATCCCACCCGACGACAGCTTCTTGGAATCGCCGTCGCAGTGATCGGCGCGATCGTCATCGGCGTTCCTGCGTGGCTTGACAGCAGCAGCGGAACTCCCACCGGCGCACTGCTGGGTAACCTCCTCGCGATGTCTGCCGCGGCGACCGCAGCGATCTACTTCACGATAGGCCGCCACCTTCGCGCGACTTACGGTATCTGGGCCTACGTCGGACTCTGTTACGGAGCTTGCACTGTCACGCTGATTTTCATGGCGTTGATCACAGGAGTGAATCTCGCGCCTCAGCCTCCGCGCGAGATCGCAATTTTCGCCGGACTCGCGCTTGGCCCGATGCTCCTCGGCCACACCGGTCTGAACTGGTCGCTCAAGTACATGCCTGCTTACGTGGTGAACCTTGTCGTGCTGGGCGAGCCGCTCGGAGCTACGATTCTCGCGGCGCTAATCCCATCGATCAGGCAAATCCCGTCACCGGTGACGATCGTCGGCGGCGCTATCGTATTGACCGGAGTGCTGCTCGCGGCATCCGCAACGGTGACACGCCACCCCGCGCCGGGATAATTTTACGAAGCAGTACTTCATGTTTGTGCCCCCAATCCAAGTCGAATGAACCTCCGCCTAAGCGCCGGAATTCTTCTCGCGTCATCGATCGTCCTGACCGGATCAGTATCCGCCCAGGTGCGCATCACGACGCCTTTTCAGCAGTTCGGACACAACATTGGCGACGACTATTTCCTCGCCAACTACAAGCAGCTCACCGAATACTGGCAGAAGCTCGACAAGCAATCCGATCGCATGCGCATCGTGCACATCGGAACGTCGGCCGAGGGACGCCAGATGTACACGGCGATCATTACGGCGCCGGAGAATTTCGCGAAGCTCGGACGCTACCAGGAGATCGTCAGCCGACTCGCCCATGCCAAAGATCTATCGGACGATCAGGCGCACGCGCTCGCTCGTGAAGGCAAAGCGGTCGTCTGGATCGACGGCGGACTCCACGCCACCGAAGTACTTGGCGCACAGCAGATCATTCAGTTCGTGTACGAGATGGTCAGCAAGAACGACGCGGAGACGAAACGCTTTCTCCACGACGACATCCTGTTGGCAACGCTGGTGAATCCGGACGGAATGGATCTCGTCTCGAATTGGTACATGCGCGAGCCGGTTGCAAAAGATCGATCGACGACGGGCGTTCCGCGTCTTTATCAGAAATATGCCGGCCACGACAATAATCGCGATTCGTACATGGCGTCACAGCCGGAGACGGAGGCGGTTGACAGCATTCTCTACCGCGCGTGGTATCCGCACATCGTCTACAATCATCACCAGACCGGACCACCGGGCACGATAATCTTCGCTCCGCCGTTCCGCGATCCGTTCAACTACAACTTCGATCCGCTCATTCCTATTCAGATCGATCTCGTCGGCGCAGCGATGCACAGCCGGTTCCTCGAGGAAGGGAAGCCGGGCGCGACCATGCGAAGTGGCTCGAACTACTCCACGTGGTGGAATGGCGGGCTGAGAACGACGCCCTACTACCACAACATGGTCGGTCTTCTGACCGAGGCGATTGGCAACCCGACGCCGATGGAAGTCGCTATCGTCCCGAGTAACATGCTGCCGAGGGGCGATCTGCCGTATCCGATCATGCCGCAGGCGTGGCACTTCGCGCAGTCGATCGCGTACGAGCTGACGGCGAATCGCGCGGTGATGGATGTCGCGTCGAAGTACCGCGAGCAGTTTCTGTTCAATGCCTATCGCATGGGAAAGAACTCGATCAATCGCGGCAGCACCGACACGTGGACGCTGACTCCCGACAAGGTCGATGCGGTTAAGAAAGTGTTCGACAAGAATCGCGCGGCTCGCACTCCTGCCTCGGCCGAAGAGTACATGAAGATCCTTCACCAGCCGGCTCACCGTGATCCGCGCGGCTTCATCATCTCAGCCGACCAGGAGGATTTTCCAACTGCGGTGAGATTTATCAACACGCTGGTGAAGACCGGCATCGATGTGCAGCGTGCGACGGGCGCATTCACAGTGGCGGGAAAGAACTATCCCACGGGCTCGTACATCGTGAAAACAGATCAGGCATTTCGCCCGCACGTGATGGACATGTTCGAGCCGCAGCATCATCCCGACGACATTCCGTATCCCGGCGGTCCGCCAACGCCGCCTTACGACAATGCCGGCTGGACTCTCACTTACCTGATGGGCGTCACAGCAGACCGACAGCTCGATGCATTCACGGGACCGTTCGAGAAGCTCGCCGGCTTTGCGCCCGTTCCGAAAGGATCGATTGCTGCACCTGCGCCAAACGGTTGGTATGCCTGGACCAGCGGCACGAACGACGCGTTTGCCGCTGCGAATCGTTTGCTCAAGAACGGGCAGGCAGTTTACAGGCTTACGAGAAACACAGGCGGAGAAAACTCGCGGCCAGCAGGAACGTTCATGGTTCGCAGCTCTGTTGCAACGGACCTGATAGTCCGAGACCTTGCGTCACAACGAGGCGTCGCATTTTCGGCAGTTGGAAATCTGCCGCAGCAGGTCTCGCAGCTGCATCTGCCGAGAGTCGCGCTATGGGACGTTTACGGTGGTGCGATCTCGTCGGGTTGGATGCGCTTTGTGTTCGATCAGTTCGAGTTCCCGTACGACGTCGTGTTCGCAAACGACATCGACAACTCTGATCTCTCGTCGAAATACGACGTGCTGATTCTTCCCGACGGCGCGACTCTCCAAGTTGACACTGCGGGTCGCGGATTTGAATCCCGCCTCCAGCCCGACAAGGTGCCGGCAGAATGGCGCTCCCACCTCGGCCGCATTACCGCGTCGAAATCCCTCCCGAAAATCCGTACATTCGTTGAGAACGGCGGCACGCTCCTCGCGCTGGGCGATGCTGCCGAGATCGGATATAAGCTCAATCTACCAGTTTCTGACGCGATCACCGACAGCACTGGAAAAGCACTTCCGCGCGCGAAATACTACGTACCGGGTTCGGTCCTTTCCCTTGCGGTGGATTCGACCAACGCGATTGCCTGGGGGATGCATTCGCGGGCTGATGTGTTCTTCGACAACAGTCCGGCATTCCACATGCAGTCCAATGCGAAGGCCAAAGGCCTGCGGTCAGTTGCCTGGTTTGACAGCGCGATTCCGCTTCGAAGTGGATGGGCCTGGGGCCAGAAGGCGCTCGACGGCGCGTCGGAGATCGTAACCGCGCCAATGGGGAAGGGCACCATCGTTCTTTATGGACCAGAAGTGCATTTCAGGGGTCAGACTCATGGTACGTTCCGCTTTCTCTTCAACGGCATCTACTACGGTCAGGCCGAGAACCACTAAGCAGGATTGGCTGATGAACGGATTAACATTGTTTCGCGGGAGAAATGCATCGGGACTTGCATGGCGGCTCGTCCCACTCCTCTCGGTTCTCGCAGGCGCGTGCTCGCATGCGCCCGTCCCGGGGGAAGAACCTGCTCCGGTTGAAGCACCACCGGTGAAGGTCAAGTCGTCAGCCGAGCTAATCGGTGCGATGCACGACCGCTACGCCGACAACTGGTACCGCACGCTTCGCTTTTCCCAGACGAATACTTTCTACACACAATCCGGGGGCGAACAGAAGTCCAGGTGGATGGAGCACCTCGTGGTTCCCGGCCGTCTCCGCATTGACTTCGAGCCGCTCAGCTCGAAGAGTGGGCTGCTGATTGTCAACAACCGAGTCACGACCTTCGACAACGGCAAGCGCGTCGATGCTCGCCATTCGATTCAGGCGATCCTGACATTGACTGCCGACATCTATGCCATTCCCGCAAGAATCACGCAGCGTCGCCTCGATTCGCTCGGAATCGATCTGGGAAAATTCCGGGAAGACCGTTTCGAGAAAAAACGCGCGTACGTCATGGGCGGTGGTAAGGACGATCTCGAATCGAATCAGGTGTGGATCGATGCCGACAAGCTTGTGCTGCTACGTCTCATTCAGCGTGAGAAGCGCGGCGACCGTGCGATTGTGACGGATACGCACGTCGGCCAGTACAAGGACATCGATGGTTTTTCCGTGGCGCACGAGTTTGTGTCGATGCGCGATGGAAAGCCGTATTTCAGGGAAGTGTATCAGGACGTGAGGGTGAACACGGATATTCCCGCATCGATTTTTGATCCGAGCAAGTGGGTGTCGTCGCAGCCCGGTGGTTGAGTTAAATACGGGCTTTGGAGCACGGATTTTACGGATGCAACGGACCAGAAACGGAAGACGGGTTTCAGGTTCGGCATCCTTTTCAGTTTGTTTTTGGGTAACTACGGGCGGATGGTTGACGAAACCCTAAATCATTTCCGTAGTGCCCGTCACTGATCCCTGACATTTGTCCAATCCGTGCCCCAAGCCCTTACTGCTTTACCCGCCCTTACCGGTAGCTGCCGTACCCGCCTCCGCTATCGGTATCCAGCTGCCTGCATTCGAAACAGCTCCGCATAGAGTCCGTCCGCGAGCACGAGGTTCTCATGCGACCCACTCTCCTGCACACGACCATTCTCGAGCACGATAATTCTGTCCGCCATCCGTACCGTGGAAAAGCGATGCGATATCAGTATCGCCATTCGCCCCGCCACGAGCTCCGAGAATCGGGTGAACACTTCAAACTCCGCCCGCGCGTCTAGCGCTGCCGTCGGCTCATCCAGAATCAAAACCTGTGCATCGCGGAGATACGCTCGAGCCAGCGCGACTTTCTGCCACTCTCCACCCGATAGGTCCACTCCTTCCTCGAATCGCCGCCCCAGCATCTGCTGATAGCCGTTCGCAAATTGCGGCAGCAGCGACGCCGCGAGGGAATTCACCGCCGCAGTCTCGATACTCGGCGGCGTACCATTCGCGAGCTCGAGATCGTGGCGCACCGACTCGATCTCACCAACTCCGATGTTCTCGTCGAACCGCATGTCATAGCGGACGAAATCCTGAAAGATCACGCCGATCGCGTGCCGCAGCGATGTGAGATCGTAGTCGCGGAGATCGACTCCATCGAGAAGGATTCGACCTTCCGTCGGCTCGTACAGACGCGCAATGAGCTTGGTGATCGTAGTCTTGCCCGCGCCGTTTTCTCCAACCAGCGCGACGCGCTCGCCAGGATTGAGCGTCATCTCGACATTCCGAATCGCCCACCGTTCGCTTCCCGGGTAACGAAACCCGACATCCTCGAAAACAAATCCTTTGGTAATCGGTCTCGGCACCGGCTTCGCGTCGGGCTTCGATGCGATCGTCGGTTCCATCTCGAAGAACACGAACAGGTCTCGCAGATACAGCGCCTGCTCGTACACGCCGGACGCACCAAGAAGAATGCTCTGGATGGTATCGCGTCCCCGCGCAAATGACGCGGACAGGAAAATCAACGTGCCTGGTGTGATATCTCCGCGCACCGCTCGCAAAATGATCAGGACGTACGCGATGTA